>JAOAHK010000154.1 GCA_026415275.1 Anaerolineales bacterium | reverse complement strand
TGTATAAGAGACAGCTATGAGCAAGAAGAAATACCTGTATGAAGCGAAACGATGGCATCAAACCGCATCCGAAGCCTTACAGCCATCAAAGCTTTCCTTAACTTGGTCATTACGCTCAGGTTTGCTTTTACAGTCAGCAGTGTGCAGAAAAGGCGGTAAAAGCGCTTTGGCTGATGCTTGGTGAAGACCCTTGGGGGCATTCGATCCAAAAATTGATCCAAGATTTCCCGCGCAAGGAACTTCTTGAGGAATACGACCTTTGGGTGCAATTTGCCGCTCATCTTGACAAATTCTACATCCCGACTTGCTATCCGAGCGGATTGCCGGATCTGACGCCAGGTCAAGTCTACAGGCTCGAAGACGCTCAACAAGCGATTGAAAAAGCTGAATATCTCATCAAGCAAAGCGAACGCCTCCTCGAACGGGCTGCTTGAACCCGAGAAGCTCGAGTGAGTCACATCGACTCGCTTCCCCGATGAGGCCTAAGCCTATAAAAATCGGGTATACTAACGGGGCAATGGCGAACAAGAACATTCGCAACTTTTGTATTATCGCCCACATCGATCATGGCAAATCCACGCTTGCTGATCGGCTTCTGCAGCTCACTGGCACGATCTCAGATCGCGAGATGGTTGAGCAAGTTTTGGATTCGATGGGCTTAGAGCGCGAGAAAGGGGGGACAATCAAAGCTTCGGCTGTGCGCATGAATTACCAAGCCCAAGACGGTGAAACGTACGAACTCAACTTAATCGATACCCCCGGACACGTGGATTTTGGCTACGAGGTCAGTCGCGCTCTCGCTGCTTGCGAAGGGGCGCTGCTGGTGGTGGATGCCAGCCAAGGGATCGAAGCTCAGACGCTTGCCAATCTGTATCTGGCTCTAGAAGCCGATTTGGAAATCATCCCCGTTATCAACAAAATCGACCTAATCTCCGCCCATCCTGACCAAGTTGCGGAAGACATTAGCAACCTCTTGGGCACACCTCCAGAACAAATCTTGCGCATTTCTGCCAAGGTGGGCACCAACGTTGAGAGTGTCCTCGAGGCGATTGTGCGCCAAATCCCCCCACCCCGTGGTGACGAAAACGCTTCTTTACGGGCGTTGATCTTTGACTCGCATTATGACCCCTATAAAGGCGTGGTTGCCTATATCCGTGTGATGGATGGGACACTCTTGCCCACGGATAACTTGCTGCTGATGGCGAGCAGTGCCGAGTTCAAGCCTGTGGAGATCGGCATCTTTGCCCCCAACTTGCGTCCGGTCGAACGCCTGACTGCTGGTGAAGTCGGCTATGTGGCAACCGGCTTGAAAACCGTGCGCGAATGCCGCGTTGGCGATACTCTCACCCATGCCCAGCGCCCGGCAAGCGAACCGTTGCCCGGCTACCGCAAGGTCAAACCGATGGTTTTTGCTGGCATTTATCCGGTCGAAAACGAGGACTATCAGGACCTCAAAGAAGCGTTGGAAAAATTGCAACTCAATGACGCTTCATTGGTTTTTGAGCCTGAAACTTCGCAGGCGTTGAACTTCGGCTTCCGTTGTGGTTTTCTGGGTATGTTTCACATGGAAATCGTCCAAGAGCGATTGGAACGCGAATATGATTTGGATATTGTCGTCACGGCGCCTTCGGTCGAGTATGAGGTTGTCCTGCGCAACGGCGAGGTTTTACGCATTCACTCGCCTGCCGAATTGCCCGACGAAGCTCAAATTCAAGAGATCCGCGAGCCTTGGATGACCCTCGAGATCATCACCCCAACCGAGTACTACGGAGCAGTGATGGATTTGGTGACCAAACGGCGCGGTGTCTTTATCCAACAAGAATATCCCGCTCCGAATCGAGTGCAGATGGTCTTTGAGATCCCTTTGTCTCAAATCATCGTCGATTTCTTCGATCAACTGAAAGCGCGCACACGCGGCTACGCCTCGATGGACTACCACTTCAAAGAATATCGCCCAGATGATTTGGTCAAGCTGGAGATTCTGGTCAACGATGAACCAGTGGATGCCTTTGCCACTATCGTTCATCGGAAAGATGCCTATCACAAGGGGCAGGCGGTCATTTCCAAGCTCAAAGACCTGATCCCGCGTCAACTTTTTGTTGTCCCCATTCAGGCATATGCCGCCGGGCGAGTGATCTCACGCGCCAACGTTAAAGCCTTACGCAAGGATGTTTTGGCGAAGTGTTATGGTGGAGACATCACACGCAAGAAAAAACTGCTCGAAAAGCAAAAACGGGGGAAGAAACGCCTTAAGATGATCGGGAATGTTGAGATTCCCCAAGAAGCCTTTTTCGCCGTCTTGCGGCACGGGGAGGAATGAAATTAATTCAGACAACTCGATCTCCAATACAAATTCAACTTCAGCCAATGCGATCGCTTCAGGAGAAAAACAGCGATTTTGGCTCGGTATCCTAATCAGTTTGGTGTGCTTGGGCATTCTCGCATACTTTACTGATTGGGAGCAATTCTGGCGCGCCCTGCAGCTTGCCAATTACGGGCTGATTGGCTTAGCTATTTTTCTCTCTTTAGTCTGGCTGGCTGTGCGCGGGTTCGTATGGCGCAGCCTTCTGCAGGAGAAGGCTTCGTTTTGGCTTGTTTTTCGCGCTGTGAATCAAGGATATTTGCTCAACAATCTTTTGCCTTTCCGCCTTGGGGAACTCGGCCGCGCTTTTCTGCTCAGCCGCAAAGCGAACATGCGTCTGTTCTTCGTCCTCTCAACGATTGTCCTCGAACGCACCTTCGATCTACTGATGGCAATCGTCTTATTGTTCAGCACTCTGCCCTTTGTGGTCGGCGTGGAGTGGGCCCGCCAGGCCTCCATTGGAGTTGCACTCTTCGTGATGTTGCTCTTGGGCAGCTTATATTTGATCGCCCAAAATCCTCATTTTTTACTGCGCATTTTCCAGTTTTTCCAAAAACGCCTACCATTTCTGGAACGCTTCGGTCATACGGCTTTGGAGGCATTCATTCAAGGGTTGGCAACGCTGACAGACTGGCGCCGCTTCTTGCTGGTCAGCAGCTTGGTGCTTCTCAACTGGGGCGTAGGCATCCTACAGTATCACCTGTATATCCGCGCTTTTTTTCCACAAGCGCAGGTGCTATGGTCGGTCTTTAGCTTAGGTGTCATTTCCTTAGGGATTGCTGCTCCTTCTTCACCAGCCTCGATTGGGGTTGTAGAAATGGCTGCGGTGGGGTCATTAAGTGCGTTTGGCTTGAATCCTTCCACCGCCCTAGCGTTTGCGGTAACGGCTCATTTGGTTCAGGTGCTGCTCACTGGTGTCATTGGTGTTTTAGCGCTTGCTCAAGATGGAGAATCTCTGCTTGATCTTTACAACCAAATCCGAAGGGTGCAAAAAAATCGCCAAGCTGCTGGTGGATAAGCTTCATGCGCATCTTGATTGCCTTGACCTATTATCGTCCGCATTATTCGGGCTTGACCATTTACGCCGAGCGGCTTGCCCGGGCACTGGCGCAGCGCGGTCACCAGGTGACCATTCTGACCTCTCAATACGACCACAATCTGCCGCAACTTGAAAGATTGGACGGCGTGCAAGTGCGGCGCTTGCCCGTGGGCTTGCGCATCAGCAAAGGGGTGATCATGCCCTCCATGCCCATGTGGGCTTGGCGTCTGATTCGTCAAGCTGATGCGGTGAACCTGCATGTGCCTCAATTGGATGCGGCGTTGCTCTCCTTTATCGGACGCCTCTTGCACAAACCTGTTGTGCTTACTTATCACTGCGACCTCCGCTTGCCGCGTGGTTTCGTCCATACCTTAGCGAACCTCGCTTCCAACCTAGCCAATCACATCACGGCTTCGTTTTCCCATAAAATCGTCACCAACACCCAAGACTATGCCAAACATTCCCTCTTCTTGCGCCGTTATCTTCACAAAGTGATCGCTATTCCTCCGCCCATTACCGTCGCCGAAGTGGAGGAAGCAGAAATCGAGGCTTTTCGCCAACGATGCCACCTTCGACCAGGCGACCGGGTCATTGGCATGGCCGCCCGTTTCGCCGCTGAAAAAGGGGTTGAAACCCTTGTGGCAGCAATGCCTCACCTCTTGACTCGCTTCCCAACCGTAAAAGTTCTGTTTGTGGGGCAGTATCAGAACGTCTTAGGAGAAGAAGCGTATGCGGCAAAGCTCACCCCGCTCATTCAACAACTTGGCGACCATTGGCAATTTCTCGGTGTGCTAGAGCCTAAGGAATTCGCTGCCTTCCTCAAAATTGCTGAGGTCACCGTGCTGCCCAGCACCAACAGCACCGAATCATATGGCATGGTGCAAGTTGAGTCAATGCTATGTGGCACGCCGGTGGTGGCAAGCGATCTGCCCGGTGTGCGCCAACCGGTGCTAAGCAGCGGCATGGGGCGCATTGTCCCTGTGCATGATGCAGAAGGGTTGGCAAAAGCGATTGGCGAGATTCTCGAGCAGCCCCGATGTTTTCGGGTCAACACAGAACGAATTCGCTACTCCCATGACCCGCAAACTATTGCCGAGCAGTACGAACAAATTTTCATCCACCTGCGCTTGCAGGCTTGAGGAATTAAGCGAGGATGCACCCCTCTGCCCCAAACGCCAAAAAAGACTACTTGATGCTCCACTTGCGTGAGTTACCCTATTTCCGCTCCCTGGTGCGCGCCGTGGAAGCTCGTTTTTATCAAAACCTGTCGCTCCCTGCACCCACTCTGGACATTGGCTGTGGAGATGGGCATTTTGCCAGTGTGACTTTCGACCGACCCCTCGAAGCCGGCATTGACCCCTGGCTTGCCCCGCTGCGCGAAGCTCAAAGACGTTGCGCTTATCGTCTGCTTCTTCAATCAGATGGCGCCAGTTTGCCCTTTCCTGACCGTTTTTTCGCCAGCGCGGTGAGCAATTCGGTGCTGGAACACATTCCGCGGGTTGCTGAAGTCTTGTTAGAAATTAACCGAGTGTTGCAGGAAGGAGCGCCGTTTTATTTCTGTGTGCCCAACCATCAGTTTCTAGCTAGCCTATCGCTGGGAAAATTTTTCGATCGGGTTGGTTTACATCCGCTGGGCGATGTCTACCGCGCTTTTTTCAACCGCATCTCCCGTCATCACCATTGTGACCCGCCTGAAGTTTGGCAGGGGCGCCTAGAACGCAGTGGCTTTGAGCTATTGGAATGGTGGCACTACTTTCCCCCAAGTGCCTTAGCAGTGGTGGAATGGGGACACTATTTCGGCTTGCCCTCGCTGATCGTTAAATGGCTGAGCGGGCGTTGGATTCTCATCCCAACGGCGTGGAATTTATCCTTGCCCAAATGGATTGTGGAGAAATACTATCGAGCTGATCCTCAAACTCCTGAGGGGGTTTACAGCTTTTATATTGCCCGTAAACGGATAAAACACTCTCAAGTTTAGGAGATGTCTTTTTCCAGATCTTGCTGTCTTCGTCCGCCTTCTGGTTTTTCAGTTGTCAGGACACTAGTTTCGGGGCATATTTTCCTTACTTAGAGTTACAATTTTATTAATCGATCTCAATACTGTTATGCAACGGGCCTATTCGCCCATTTGCACCCCTGTGTTGTTTGCCTTCAAAAGGGAGTAGGAGCACATGATTTATTGCCCGCAATAGCTCAACACCGGGCAGCGAGGTTCAAGGGGTGTATCTCTCCGTTGGGCTTCAGAAGCCCAGTCTGATCCCCGAAGCCGAGTTTTATCCCAAGCGTCGCCTGCATCTTGTGACCCTTGGCACGCCATCGTTACCGGTCATTGGTTGGAGGAAAGCAATCTCTGGCGCCAGCACCGATGTATACACAGCTTTTCCAGTGCTAGAAGGCGGCTTCCCGGTGATGAAAGCAAAACAGATTTTCACCCGCTTCGAACCTTACGTTGAACCCGAAGGCGATGACTTGGCCGCCAATGGCGAATGGGTAGCTGGGGTTTGGCTCTATGCCCAAAGTCCAACCAACAATCAGGTCGTGCCTTGGATGGCCGGCAATGCCCATTCGGTGCAAATGCCCATCGTAATCAAGTAGAACGTCTTGATAATTAATCCTGCACAACCGACTCGTTGAGTTTAGGTTACTGAAAAATAGCCACGGTCAGATAAGGTCTCTCATGAACCCAACTTGGGTGAGGTGCATATCTAGTTCTGATTTTGAGAAGGATAACTCGGATATTGAACGAGACGTAAGGTTCCCTGCCCGCGACAAACGGAATCGCAGGCGTCCCCGCCTGCGAAATCTGGCGGACGAGGACGTCCGCCTTCCGAGATACTGGACTCGCAGACATCCCTGCCGAAAATCTCTCGGAATCGCAGGCGTCCTCGCCTGCGGGCATGGCGGACGAGGACGTCCGCCTTCCAAGAGCATAGAATTGCAGGCATCCCCGCCAAAAATCTCTCGGAGTCGCAGGCGTCCTCACCTGCGAATGGCATAGAGCGGGGGTACACATCCCTAGTC
>JAOAHK010000153.1 GCA_026415275.1 Anaerolineales bacterium | reverse complement strand
GTGCTAAGCCGAGTTTGGCGGTGCAGGGAAACTCTGATCACCATTCCCACTTTTGTAATTCGGTTAAAGCATCCTACGCCGTCAAATCCAACTGAAGAGGGGTGACCGAAACAAAACCACTCGCAATTGCCCCATAATCCGTTCCCTCTTCGGGTATCGCCGTCGGTGCTTCACCGCCGATCCAATAATACGGCCGCCCGCGTGGATCATACCGGCGATCCAACGAGTCACGGTACACCCGTAAACCTTGGCGTGTGATTCGATATCCCTTAATCTGATCGAGAGGCAAAAAAGGCACATTGACGTTCAAAAACACCCCTTTCGGCAATCCTCTCTTTAGGACAGCTCGAGCGATCCGCTTTGCCACCGCTGATGCAGGGGTGAAATCGAGTGGTGCGCCATGGTTATCCGGTCCATCCAAAGAGATCGCAATCGCAGGGATGTTTCCAGTAATCACCGCTTCCATGGCAGCCGTTACTGTCCCCGAATAGGTGACATCGTGCCCGATATTGGCGTTGGGATTGATACCAGAGACAACTAAATCAACTTGGCTCTCGACAAGACCCAAAAGGGCTAAGGCAACACAGTCCGATGGCGCACCATCAGATGCCAGCGCCCGACTGTTATCGGGCAAAAGCACTTCCTTCACCCGCAATGGACGATGCATCGTTTTGACATGCCCAGAAGCCGACCAATTCTGTTCGGGAGCCACAATGCTCACCTCACCCAGTTCTCGCATCGCTTTAGCTAACGCTAATAAACCCGGCGCCATCACGCCATCATCGTTGGTGACTAAAATGTGCATCCAAACCTCGCCGCATTGTGAAGTGTGTAGAGATTATACCCCCAGCCCAACCGATGAGGCGGAAGTTTAGAGACTGCGTCCGTTTTCTAGGGCTTTGTGCATCGCTTGGATAAACGCAGCGGCTTCCTGAAGCGGATGTTCCGAACGACGAACGACGTCAATCAATGCTGATCCGACGATCACTCCATCCACATAGTGCCCATAAGTGGCAGCTTGTTCAGGAGTAGAAACTCCAAACCCTAATGCTAACGGAAGTGAGGTCACTGAGCGCACCTCTTGGATAAAATCCAGCAATTGGGGCGGCAAACTCTGTCTTGCCCCGGTCACACCAGTCACCGAGACGACATACAAAAAACCTCTTGAGCGCTCGGCAATAAAGCGGATGCGCTGCTGCGGCGTGGTCGGCGCTACCAAGTGAACCATTGCTAAACCAACCCGCTCACAAGCTCTGCGCAGCTCTCCCGCTTCTTCAGGCGGTAAATCGGGGATAATGACTCCCTGGGCGCCGTTTCCAGATGCCAATTGCACAAACCGTTCTTCACCATAAGAAAAAATCGGATTGTAATACCCCATCAAAAGCAAAGGGATCGTCACGCCTTTCTGACGTAATTGCTCAACAAAGCGCAGGCAGGTCTCAAGGGTCACGCCATTTTGAAGCGCGACCTGGGTGGAGTGCTGAATGGTTGGCCCGTCGGCAAGCGGATCGGAAAAAGGTATACCCAACTCGATCAAGTCTGCCCCGGATTCTGCAATGGCTTGGACAATTGCCAAAGAGGTCAGCAAATCGGGATACCCAATAGTGAAATACGGCATCAGCGCCGCTCGGTTTTGGAAACGCGCAAACTCAAAGGCTTTTTCAATGCTTTGGATGGTGTCCATCTGAACTCCTTCCATTTTGATTGCTGCTTTCATTTTTAGATAGTGCTTGCAGAACGGTATCCAAGTCTTTATCTCCCCGACCAGATAGATTGACGAGAAGGACTTGACCCGCCGTATAGCGGGGGGCTTGCTTGACCGCTTCGGCAATAGCGTGAGCTGACTCTAACGCCGGCAAAACACCCTCGAGCCTCGCCAAGAGCTGGAATGCCTCCAGCGCCTCAGCATCGGTGGCGTAGGTGTATTCCGCCCGGCCGATCGAACGCAGAAAGGCGTGTTGGGGACCAACCGCCGGGTAATCTAAGCCGGCAGACACAGAATGAGTCTCGGCAATTTGACCATACTCATCTTGCAAGACATAGGTCATTGTGCCATGCAACACACCCAATCGTCCCCTGTGCGGGTCAGCAAATCGCGACGCATGACGTCCGCTCTCAATCCCACCTCCGCCAGCCTCAACCCCAATTAAGCGCACATCTTGATCCTGTAGAAAGGCAGAGAAAATCCCTATTGCATTCGAACCACCCCCAACACAAGCAATCACCGCAGATGGCAAGACTCCAGCTTGATCCAACGTTTGTTGTCGAGCCTCGGTGCCGATGACCGCTTGAAAATCGCGCACCATTTGAGGGTATGGATAAGGTCCCAGCGCCGAACCCAACAAGTAGTGCGTATTTCTAACGTTGGTCACCCAATCGCGGATGGCTTCGTTGATGGCGTCTTTGAGTGTCCGCGAGCCACTAGTCACCGGCCGCACTTCAGCGCCAAGCAGATTCATGCGCAAGACATTAGGCTTTTGCCGCTCCATATCCACCTCCCCCATATAGATTACACACTCCAAACCTAACAAGGCAGCCGCCGTTGCGGTTGCCACGCCATGTTGTCCGGCGCCAGTCTCGGCTATCACGCGCTGTTTGCCCATTCGCTTCGCCAGTAACGCCTGTCCTAAGGCGTTGTTGATTTTATGCGCTCCACTGTGCGCCAAATCCTCGCGTTTTAGATATATCCTCGCTCCACCGCAATGGTCAGATAACCGTTTCGCAAAAGTGAGCGGGGTCGGCCGCCCGACATAAGTTCGCAACAAATGCTCAAATTCCTTCAAAAAAGTTGGATCGGTAAAAGCCTGTTGGTAGGCTACTTCCAACTCGGTCAAAGCCGGCATTAACACTTCCGGAACATACTGTCCACCAAACGTTCCAAATTTTGTCCGTTCGGTCATTGTGTTACCCTCAGTTCTTGAAAAGCTTGACGCGCATTGCGCACAAAGGATAAGATTTTGACACGGTCTTTTTTGCCAGGTGCGATTTCAACACCCGAGGCGACATCTACCCCCCAGGGCTTGACCCGACGCACAGCCTCGGCAATGTTCTCCGCAGTCAAACCGCCGGCCAAAAAGATCGGTTTCTTGGCTGCAAGCGAAGCTGCCAGCTCCCAATCCGTTAATTTTCCTGTGCCACCATATTCACCAGGGATGGAGGCATCCACTAAGAAAGCCGGGGGAGTCTTTCGGACATAGACCATCTTGTCGAGGACGAAATCTTTTGCACTCTTCGACAAGCGCAATGCCTTATAGGCTCGTTCTCCCAAAATGGTTTGATCCTCCAAGCTCTCGTCTCCACTTAATTGAGCCAAATCGAGATCACAGTAGTCTAGAATCTCCAGAACCTTCAGCGGTGGCAAGTTCACAAACACACCGACCAACAAAGTGTTTGGCGCTTCACTGCGCAACACCTGCACAATTTGGCAGCAATCTTGGAAAGAGATAAAGCGTGGGCTGGGGGGATAAAAGTTGAAACCTAGGAAGTCCGCCCCGCCGGCGACCGCCCATCTTGCTTCTTCAAGCGTCTTGATGCCGCATATCTTAATCTTCATCTTCCCTCAGCAATAACTCCTTTAGTTTTTGAGCAGGATTTTCAGAACGAACCAGTGCCTCACCCACGAGAATCGCTGAAATCTCATTTGCCAGTAATCGGCGCACATCATCAGCCGTTTGAATGCCGCTCTCCGCCACAAATAGAATGTCTGTTGGCACGAGCGATCGAAGCTCAAGACAAGTGTTTAAGCTGACCTGAAAGGTGCGCAGATCGCGATTGTTAATCCCAATGATCTTCAAGCCCTGCAATCTCAGCGCCTTCTCTACTTCATCGGCGGTGTGCGCTTCAACCAAAGCCGACATCCCCAATTCCGTAGCACAGTCATGCATCTCCTGCATTCGTCCGAATTCGAGGTAAGAAGCGATCAGCAAAACTGCATCTGCGCCATAAGCTCTGGCTTCATAGACTTGATAGGGGTCATAGAGAAAATCCTTTTGGAGAATGGGCACACGCTTTGGTAGCTTTGTGATGGATTGCAAGTCCTCAAGACCCCCTTGAAAATAACGCTCATCGGTCAACACACTGATCGCTGTCGCACCGTTGGCAAAATAGAGTTGCGCTAATTCAAGCGCAGAAACCTTAAGCCCAAACTCGCCTTTGGAAGGGGAGGCACGCTTTACCTCGGCAATGACTGCTGGTTTTGTCTGTTGCAGGGCAGAGAGAAAATCTAGCGGTCGATTTTGAGCTTCAGCCTGCCGCCGCATCGTTGCAAAACTGACCCGTGCTTTGCGCTTGGCAATTTCATCCCGCTTATGGTCAAAAATTTGCTCTAGAATGTTGGCGGTTTGGTTCATTTTTGGCTCTCGGTTGGTTGCTAACTGAAAGAAGACGACAAAGCAACCAATTGATCTAGCTTTTCCAAAGCAGCGCCGCTATCCAATGCGAAGCGCGCTTGCTCTAGGGCTTCAGGAATATCCCCTGTAATCATGGAGATTGCCATTCCAGCGTTGAACAGAACAACATCTCGGCAGGGCGACTGAATCCTCCCGGCAAGCAGTTCGCGCAGAAGCTGAGCATTCTGCTGAGGTGTCCCTCCTTGCAGATCTTCTTCCGCTGCTGGGCGCAAACCAAACGCTTGGGCATCGATTTCAAAGGTCTCCAAGCCATTTTCCTTCGCCCGGGTGACCCGATTCTTGCCGCTTGTCGTCAGTTCATCTAAACCCCCGGCTCCGTGCACGACGATCGTTGCTCGATTGCCTAACTCGCGGGCTGCTTGGGCTAAAACTTCGGTCAAACCGGGGTCGTACACACCGATCAATTGATGGGTTACCTTTGCCGGATTTACCAATGGACCGAGTATATTGAAGATTGAACGCTGGCCAATCTCACGCCTTGCTGGCATGGCATGTTTCATTGCTGGATGAAAACGTGGGGCAAAGAGAAACCCGATTCCCACTTCATCGATGCATCTTGCCACTTGTTGCGGGGTCGCCTCAATTTGGACACCCAGTGCGGCTAAGATGTCTGCGCTCCCGCAAGTCGACGAGACGGCGCGGTTGCCATGCTTCGCCACCTTGTAACCAGCGCCAGCAATAATGAAAGCCGCTGCGGTAGAAATGTTGAAGGAGTGTTTTCCATCCCCTCCGGTGCCAGCGGTATCGAACAAAGAGACATATTCCCTAGAGAGGGGTACAGCCGTTGCCTGAGCGCGCATTGCCATGGCACAACCGACGATCTCATCGATGGTTTCCCCTTTCATACGCAGAGCAACCAAAAACGCCCCAATTTGAGCATGGGTTGCTTGCCCGGTCATGATCAAGGTCATTGCTTCTTCGGCTTCGCGCACACTCAAATTTTGGCGGTGAACGATTTTCGCAAGATAGGGCTTGAGCAGATCAGGCTCCTGTTTTTGTCCCGTTGGTTGATTTTCCTTGGGAGGGACAGCTTTCATCGCCAGGAAATTTGCGAGAATCTGCTTGCCATGAGCGGTCAGAATCGACTCGGGGTGAAACTGAACGCCGTAAATCGGATATTGTTTGTGGCGCAAAGCCATCACCACCCCATCTTCAGTGCGGGCAGTCACCTCTAACTCATCTGGAAGCGGCTCCGTCACAACCAGCGAGTGATAACGGGTCGCTTCAAAAGGCGAGGGAACACCTGCAAACAAGTTTTCCCCCTGATGATAAATCAACGAGGTTTTTCCATGCATCAGACTTGGCGCTTGCGTCACAACACCGCCAAAGGTGTATCCGATACACTGGTGCCCTAAACAAACGCCTAAGGTCGGAATGGTCTTTCCGTAGCGCTGGATGACTTCATTGGAAATCCCTGCCTGCTCAGGATTGCCTGGACCCGGAGAGACAACCAGATGAGTCGGTTGATATGCTGCAATTTCATCGGGTGATAGCGCATCGTTGCGAAAGATCAACACCTCGGCACCCAATTCCCCCAAGTACTGTGCCAGGTTATACGTGAACGAATCATAGTTATCGATCAAAACCACTTTGGGAATGGTAGTCTTCTGTCCCAATGGTTTGAGCCTGGCGGGGGAACTCAAGGATTTCTCAGCCAGTTCAACTGCCTTAAACAGTGCATTGGCTTTGTTAAGACATTCTTGATGTTCGCGTTGAGGGTCGGAATCGGCAACAATTCCAGCACCTGCCTGTACCTCAATCTGACTCCCTTGCATGACAATGGTACGGATAGCAATGCAGGAATCTAATTCTCCACTGTAAGAAAAATAACCTACCACCCCAGCATAGACCCCGCGCGGCTGCCCTTCCAATTCGTTGATCACTTGCATAGCGCGCACTTTTGGGGCGCCGCTGACCGTTCCGGCTGGAAACGTGGCTTGGAGTAAATCAAAGGCATCGAATTCGGGACGCAGCTCGCCATCCACCTGCGAAACAATGTGCATCACGTGAGAGTAACGC
>JAOAHK010000152.1 GCA_026415275.1 Anaerolineales bacterium | reverse complement strand
TTTCCACACAGCCAATGGGTCGGCAGGGACGACGTCCATATGCCCATTCAAGGTGAGTGATCGTCCTTCGCCGTTGCCTTTTATCTTCACCACCATATTCTTTCGATTGGAGTAGTCGTAATCAACTTGTACGAAAGCCGGATGCTGTCTCAGCTCTTCGATACGAGGTTCCCAGATATCGATGCGAAAATTCCTCTCAGAGAAGAAACGTTCGATGTATTCTTGAACTCCGCTTTCATCGTTGATCGAGGGAATCTTTACCAAATCTGAAATCAAATGGGTGATAAAGTCCCTTTGTGCAAGAAGGGCGGATTGAAATCGTTCATCAATAGAGTTGTCCATCATCGTAAGCTTAGAAGGCCGTTCAAATTGTACGGGTGACTTTTTTCAGGCTGCGCGGTCGATCAGGGTCATTACCGCGTGAAATGGTCAGGCTTAAGGCTAACAACTGTCCTGGCACAACCGCTACGATTGGAGATAACCATTCGGGTAGTGCAGTAGGTAGGGGCAGGAACCGATGGCTTTCCGCAGAAAGTGCCAAGTGATTGCTCAGGATGATTGTTTCAGCGCCTAATTCTTTTACTTCGTGGATCAAGGCTTTCATCGTATCAAAAGTTTTCCCTTCAGGAGCAAGGGCTATCAGCGGAAAACCTTCTTCCACCAAGGCAATGGGACCATGTTTGAAGTCGGCTGCGGAATAGGGGTCGGCACTGATGTAAGACAGCTCTTTGATCTTGAGAGCGATCTCGTGAGTAGTACAGTAAGTGAAACCGCGTCCAACAATTAGAATGCGATCGTGGGTCTTAATCTCTTCTGCAATTTCTCGAACTTTTTCATGAACCTGAAGAGCTTCTGTGATGTGGTTTGGTAGGGGTGATAAATCATGAATGAGTTGAGAATCATTGAGCCATGTGGCTGTGAGGCATGCAATTGCCAACAATTGAGCAGTATGCGTTTTACTAGCTGCAACAGCCTTTTCTTCTCCACAATTCAGTGGCAGGATCATGTCCGCATATTGCACCATGGGAGAATCGATGCGATTGACAATGGCAAGCGTCGGGCATTTTTGCCTTTTTGCCTCTTCCATCACTGCCAGGACATCGGGAGATTCTCCTGATTGGGAAATCCCGATCAATAAACCTTGACGCATCAGCGGAGGTTGTTTGTAAAGGGTGTATAGAGACGGAATGGCAAGACCGACGGGGATTCTCACGTATGCGCTGAGGAGATATTTTGCATAAATTGCAGCGTTATCTGAGGTTCCCCGTGCGGCAATGAGGATAAACTTTGGGTCATATTTGCGCAAAAAAGTTGCGATTGCCTTGACATTGCTTAGACTTTTCTCGAGAAAATCGGAAAGCACATTCGGCTGTTCGTAAATTTCTTTTTCAAATTGACTAATCATAGACACACCCTGAAATTAAACTCAACTTATGTAGCTAGGTAGGCAGGCTTGAGTTCCCGCAGGTCAGCAAAAGCGGATTGGATAGCACGCAGATACAGCTTTGACTTGAGAGCAAAGGGCTTGAGTTTCGTCTCACCTTTGAACAGTTCAAGTTTGATATCACCACACAAAGCCGCAAAGAAGTGATTGGTTTGTGTCGTCACCGTTTGGGTGGGTGACTTTTCCAACAATGCGTTCTGTTTGAGCGACTTATGATCGGGTTTTACGTCCCAGCGTTTTTGATCGATGGCGCCAATCCCGTTACCGTCCACGGGGGTCTCACTGGTCAAGCCATCTTCGTTGGTGAAGACTTGCTTGACCAACAACAGGGCGAATTCCACGCCCCGCAGATAAACCCTGACGGGTTTCATCGCTTCCCGTTCCAGGGTCTCCACTCGCCGGTAACGTCCCTGCTGCTTGGCTGCCATACTCAAGCACCCTTTGCAGTTGCCTTTGAGCGGCATGAAAAACTCCTTTTTCAGCCTGAGTTTGACATACTTCCTGTTCTCGGCTAAGGCAAACCAGAGGTCATTGAGCACATATCGGAACGGTATGCAGTTTTTCACGGCTTGTTGCAGAAGGTCTCGAGATATCTCGTGCTTGGTCTTTTCGGAGCGACGCTTCTCCTTTCCCTCCTTCGGGTCGGTATTGCGTGGGGTTTTGCGCACCAGCTCAAACCCAATTGGCAGCGACACGCCACGGCTGTGATAGAAACAAGTCACAAAGTTGATGCCCTTGACGTTTCGCTGTCGAGCATGGTCGGAGTGCCAGCAAATGATCTCATTTTTGTCTGTGTATGATTTTTCGGCAATCCTGTCATCCACCATCAGGATCCCCTTCTCGCTCTCCATCTGGCGCACATGGGGTTTGACGACCCGCCACCAATCGCCGAAGTCTGCGCTGGCGTAGCCAGCATCCGTTGGATTGGGTCGTGGCTGATTTCTCCGCCCAAACAGAGCGGACAAGCCAGTCGCTGTTGTCTGCCCGAAGGCGTAAATCGTATAATCACTGTAAAGATCAAAAATTTTGCTGTTTTTCATGTGCTAATTTTACTCAAAACTGTGCGGGTTGAGTTTAAGAATACCCCTCATTTCCTCCTTTACGCTGGATTACTCCTAATGTCTTATTTGCTATCGCCTTCCTCTTTCTGCTTTTCAACCATTTGCAATATCTGTTCTTTGGAGAGCTAGAATGCCCTAGGGGAGAAGTCCAACCTATTGACTTTACTTGGTTATATTCTATAATGAATATAGCGGACGATTTATTGGTGGTGGTTGAAAATTAAAGGAATTGGTCATCCGCGCTTGTTTTATCCATTTTCCATAAAGTGATCACGCTTGCGAGGAGAAATAGCTATGAATAAGAAATCAACTGCTCAGAGGGTTTCTATCCCTTTCTTTCTCATTTCCCTGTTTGTTCTCTTATCGCTGACCTGTTCCCTTTCAGGTTCATCGGATAGTTCTAGTGAAGCTACGGTTCAAGCGATGGCGATGCAAGGTACAGCTCTCGCCTTGCAAGCCACGCAAGAGGCAGTCAATTTGCAAGCCACTAGCCTTGCCCTTCAAGCCAGCGGACAAAGCGCAGGGAGTGGTACAGGACCATCTGAACCGCTGGTCACCGTACCACCAACCCTGCCGGCCGAAGCGACTCCTACCCCGTTCATCCAACCTGGCCAAGGTATGGATTTGGACGCGCTGCGCCAGGGGGCAAAGATACTCCTATTTGAAGATATGTCTGGTCACCCATCAAAAGTTGCCCGCTATATTAAACCAGCTTTGGAGAACGCTGGATACGTATTCACCGATGTAGGTAGCGCGCAGGGCTGGCTAAAGGATCAACTCGTTCAAAACAAAGATTGGGATTTATTGATCATTGCCTCCGAAGCTTCGGGTAGAGTCAGCGGCGAATATTTCGACTTGATTCGGGAGTTCCTCGATGCTGGCGCTGGCGTGATCATGGAGATGTGGGATATTGATGCAATAGGGCAGGGAAAAATTAAGCCTATCCTCGACTCATGTGGTGTAGAGCTAGAAAAAGATTGGGGACATCCCGGACGGCGCGATTTGTGGTACCTAATCCCCGATCATCCGATCCTGAATGAACCCAATGAGATGGGAAAATTGCGTCCAGCACCGTTCTGGGCAGATGACACTGGTGATTTGATGAAAATCAAGTACTATAGCAACAAAGCCGTAGGCGATGCAGCGTTGGTTATCGGAGTCGATGAAAAATTTAAAGACTCCCGCGCTGTTTTGACTACATGCCTAGGTGGACGTCTGGTGTTACAAACTTTTTGCACCCACGATTATCATCGCGAAGACATGGAAAAACTCTGGCAGAATTATGTGTTTTATGCCTTAACCAACCATTTCGTCCAAACCCTAAGATAGTTGTTATTTATCCTATCTCCCGAAGGGCGAGTGAAGGGTGCTCTAGCCCTTCGGGATGTAGGTGTGATGTATCCCCCACTTTCTAGCTCTAAAATCATTTGACGAATTTCTTTTATAATTCTGCTTCATTTTCGTCTATATGACGGAAAGCAAATAAAAAGATACCCCCTAGCGGAGAAATCAATTGGGGCGAATTCCTCTCACTTAACGGGGAGAACTCTCATCGTCTCATGGGAGAGGGGTTCTAGGGAAGTAGATTATGGTATAACCTGCCAGAATCGAACGGTGCCATCGCTTGAAGCGCTGATGAGAGTTTTGCCATCGGGGGTGAGAAGCAGGCGGTTGACATCTTGCGTGTGTCCCTTTAGTGTGGTCAGTTGATTGCGAGCGGTGAAATTCCACACCATAATCACATCGTCACCACCGCCAAAGAACAAGAGAGCCTCATCGGGAGAAAACAATATCGTTTCTACGCCCAACCCCAATGATCCGAATTCAGAGATCTGGCTCCAGGTGTTTGTGTCCCACACTCCCAATGTGCCACCCGTGGATCCTGTGACGAGATAAGCCCCGCTTGGCGAGAAAACAGCCAGACGGTTGATCATCGAGCCTTCCAGCCGACGCAATTCTGTCCCGCTGATGGTATCCCAAATTCGGATGTCGAATTCGCCACCACCTGCGCCAGAAGCCAGCAGTTGATCATCGGGTGAAAGGGCAATATTTTCAATGTCTTGCTCGTGACCGCGAAGGGTGCGCAGCAAGTTACCACTGAGCGGATCCCACATTTTGATGGTGTTATCGCCGCCGCTTGCCAACCACGTTCCATCTGAAGAGAAGGTTAGGGTTTGGGCATGACTTTCGTGCGCTTGTATAGCACGAATTTCCTCATAGGTGACAACATCCCAAAATTTGATCTGCCCATCGTTGAAGCCAGCAGCCAGAGTAACACCATTGGGCGAGAAAGCCAGACTTTCGGCCCATTTGACCGGATTCACCCAACGCACGAGTTCGGCGCGGCTTTCTACGTCCCACAGGCTGACTGCGCCATTGAGCGAAGCTGTTGCTAGCAGGTTTCCATCCGGGCTGAGAGCTGCATCTTCAATGTGCCGACCGAAGCCGCCAATTGTCCCAATCTCAGTCCATTCGGCAGTTTGCCAAATTTTTACGTTCCCGTCAAAAGAACCGCTAACCAGAATTTGACCATCTTTTGAGAATTTCACAACAGGGACTGGACTGTAACCTGCTTGGAGCGTGGCAACTTCCTGTCCATTAGTGATGTCCCATACTTTGATAGAATTTCCCCCACTGCCAAGTGCCAACCGCTTTCCATCAGGAGAAAACGTCGGTTGTGCGCCGCTTCCTTCAGGCAAGTCAATCACTAGGGTTGTCTCACCACTGTGAGCATCGATCAGGCGAAGTTGCCCTTGAAACTCGAACGGGCCGCTAATGGTCGCACCGCAAAGGGCAAGCAAGTTATCGGTAGGTGCAAAGGCGATCCCTGCAGCCAGAAAATCATCCAGCGGGATGACATACGCTTCTGACCCAGATTGGGTGTCCCACACCCTTAATTCCCTATCGAACAGTTTTAAATTGGCGATTAGGCTGCCATCGGCAGAGAGCGCTATTTGCGTCGTGCTGACATCGTTGCCACCTAGTGTCTTTTTGAGTTGTCCGGTAGAGAGATCCCAAATGTAAACTTCGCCTGTCAGTCCGCCTGAATAGAGCGTATTTCCGTCTGGCGAAAAGGCTAAGTTTGACATCCCATCAGCAGTGAATTCCTGATTCTGGAATTGACCCAATGAGAGCATTTCCTGACCAGTGCTTTGATCCCAGAGCTTGACAACTCCATCCGCTTGCCAGGCTGCTAGGCGGCTACCATCAGGCGAATAGGCTAGGCTGCCGAGCCATTTCTCAGAAGGGATGAAGCGCTGTAAGGAGAGGGTTTGGGCATCGTAGAGATAGATACCAATTGAGGCTGCTACTGCCACCTGCCTGCCATCTGGGGAGATGTCAAGATGGTTGATGTTGCCATTGCCAATCCGAGCAACTTCTCTGAGCTTTTCTGCGTTGAATGGGTTGATTTTGACCGGTTCGGTTGTGGCGGGCGGTGTGAAGACTATTTCTGTTGGTGTAGGCGGGATGACGATGGGTTCCGTTGGAACAAACGGGGTAGAGAGAGGCTGAGCAGTCGTTTCGACCGTTGGAAGGGTGGTATTCGTGGGGAATTGTTTGGGTGGATCATACGGTTGGTCCAATGCACTGCACGCAGGGAAAAGCAAGGCAATCAGCAATGTCAGGCGGGCGAGTATGGATGGGTGGTTCATCGTTTCTCCTTGGTAGTCTATACGCTGACAAGACGAATTCGTTTCAATATTCATCGATAGAGCGCCGTTTTTGTTGAAACGACTTGCACTGCTGGCACGTATGAGGTCGAAAGAAAAAAGTTAGGTCACACTGTGATAGTGATATTGAGTTTGATGAATACCCCATTTTGGGGATTCCTCAGATGCCGCCATCGATCAGGGCAAGCACGCAAAGCTCAACGACATCCATAGAACTAACTATTTCCCCAAATTTTCCAGCATATTAAGCACAAA
>JAOAHK010000151.1 GCA_026415275.1 Anaerolineales bacterium | reverse complement strand
GAGAATTTAGACTCGGATTGGATCTCTCGCTTGCGCAAATTGGAGATCGAGGTGATTGTTGCCCGCCAGAAAATTGAAGAGTTTGCTAAAGAGGAGGTGATGGTAAGATAAGATAAGATAAGATAAAAAATTCTTAACCCAATTGGCTAACTGAAATCCCATATCTAAATAGAAGGAGTGTAAAAAATGAGAAGAGCCCTATCGATTCTATCCATTCTAGTCATTCTATCTCTGTTGGTGTCTTGTGCCCAACAGCCTGCTACTCAAGCACCGCCACCTCAAACCGAAGCACCGGCTGCCACCGAAGCTCCACCGGCAGAGCAACCTGCAGCAACAGAAGCGCCAGCAGCTACAGAGGCGCCGGCTGAAGAGGAACTTGTCTTTGCCACTGTCGTCAAGTCAATTGCCTTCAACTGGTTCAAGCGCCTTGAAGAGGGTGTGCTCAAGTTCGGTGAAGATTACAAAGTCAAAGCGTTCATGGATGGGCCCTCGCAAGTTGACTCTGCTGCTCAGGTTGCGATCATCGAAAACTTGATCGCCCAAGGTGTGGATGCGATCTGCAATGTACCTTATGGAGTGCCAGAGAACGAGCCTGCGCAAAAGAAAGCGATGGATGCTGGCATCATCGTGGTCGGACACGAGGCTGCCACAGCTAAAGAAGGCACCTTGCATTACGACGTCGAGGCTTTTGACAACTGCGCCTATGGCGAGGAAATGATGAAAGAGCTGGCAAGCCGCATGGGCGAGTCGGGAAAGTACATTCAATTTGTCGGTTCGCTGACCAACGCCTCGCACAACGAGTGGCAGGATTGCGCTAAAGCCTACGCCGAGAAGAACTATCCCAACTTGGAGTTCATCGGAAAATACGAGTCGAAAGAGGATCAAGAGGTTGCCTATAACACCATGAAAGATATCCTCAAGACTCACCCGGACATCAAGGGCGTCTTAGGTTCTGCCGCCGGTGATGTCGTTGGCGCCGGGCGGGCGATTGAAGAGGCCGGTTTGCAAGACCAGATTGCGGTGGTCGGCACCAGCATCCCATCCTACGCCGGAGAGCTGCTGAAGACCGGTGCGGTTGACCTCGCCATGGCTTGGGACCCGGCAACTGCTGGGTATGCGTGCAATGTCGTGGCTTACAAGGTGCTCAAAGGCGAGCAAATTGTGGACGGCATGGATCTTGGCGTTCCGGGCTATGAAGCGATTAAGCTCGTCATCGGTCCTAACGGCGTTCCGGTCATCTATGGCGCAGCCTGGATCAAGATGGATGCCAACAATATGGATGACTATCCATTCTAAAAATACCCTTAGCTTGTGGACGGCTGATTTACTCAGCCGTCCCTAATTTCTTTTAGCCACTTTCTAAGGCGGAATGAATCGATGGCAGAGGAAGTCTTACGTGCAGAGCGAATTTCCAAGCGTTTTGGGGGGGTTATTGCTTTAGATGATGTCAGTTTATCCATCCATAAAGGAGAAACCTGTTGTTTGGTCGGCGAAAATGGGTCGGGGAAATCGACCATGATTAAGATTATCTCCGGGGTGTATACGCCCGATGAAGGAGATATTTATATCAATGGTCGTCATTATAAAAGATTAACCCCCATTGAAGCCATCCGCGAAGGGATTCAGGTCATTTATCAAGATTTTTCTTTATTTCCAAACTTATCGGTTGCAGAGAATATCGCGATCAATGAGCAATTAGCTGCAGGTAAAAAACTGGTCAATTGGAAAGAAATTTATTCCATTGCCGAAGAAGGGTTACGCAAAGTCAATGTCTCCCTTCCGCTGGATGCTATTGTGGGAACGCTTTCAACCGCAGACCGACAATTAATTGCGATTATTAAAGCGATCCTTGCTGAAGCCCGCATTATCATTATGGATGAACCAACCACAGCACTGACTCGCAGAGAGATCGAGGCACTATTTAAGGTTATTCATGACTTAAAAATTCAGGGCATCTCTACTTTATTCGTTAGTCACAAACTGAACGAGGTTGTCGAAATTGCAGATCGAACCGTAATCTTCCGCAATGGAAAGAAAGTGATGGATCAAGATGCCAAAGGGTTGGACATCAAGACAATGGAATACTATATGACTGGGCGAGAGATCGATACCAGTCAAATCGNCCTGCCTGAAACCACAAGAGTTGAAACTCCCTTATTGAAAGTGGAGAAGCTTGGTTTACATGGTGTTTTTTCGGATGTTTCCTTTGAGCTTATGCCAAAGGAGATCCTTGGAATTACTGGTTTGCTTGGCTCTGGGCGAACGGAACTCGCTTTGAGCTTGTTCGGTGAGCTTCCTGCCGACGAGGGTAAAATCTTTATTGAAGGGAAAGAAGTCAAAATTCGACAAATTGGGGATGCTCTGCGCCACGGAATAGCCTACGTGCCCGATGATCGCGTCAATCAGGGCTTATTTCTCCCACAATCGATTGGTAACAATTTGGTTGCCACAATCATTGACCGACTAGCCACTTCCGTGGGCTTTGTCAATGCCAGACAAGCTCGCCAAACTCAGGATCAATGGATTGAGCAGCTTGAAATCAAGACCCCCTCCAGTGAACTACCCGTTGAAAGCCTTTCAGGAGGGAATCAACAACGGGTGGTTTTGGCAAAATGGCTCGCCAGCCAACCGAAAATCTTGATATTGAACGGTCCGACTGTGGGAGTCGATGTGGGTTCCAAAGCAGAAATTCATCAATTGATTCGCCAAATTGCCGCTCAAGGAATTGGCATCTTGCTGATTTCGGATGATCTGCCAGAATTGCTTCAGACTTGCCACCGAATTCTTTTGATGCGCAACGGGAGAATTGCAGAAGAATTTCAACGCNCCGATCTCTCGGAGGAACGGCTCAATCTGGCATTGATCGCAGAAACGAAAGAAAATGCAAGTGTGTGAACGCAGAGGAATCGAATGCTAAATAAAATCGTCCGCTCAAACGAATTCGTTATTTTTGTTATTTTGGTGGCATTATCGTTGGTCATCGGATGGGTTAATCCAGCTTTTTATTCCGTAGCCACCCTATTTGATATTATTCGCGCTTCGATTGTTTACTTTATCATGGCCTATGGGCTGTTACCCATTATCATTGCCGGTGGGATCGATATTTCCTTCGTCGCCATTGCAGCAATGTCTTCATATACGGTGCACATGTTCCTGATTAGCCGGGGCTACCAAGGAGGCATTCTTTTATACTATGTGCTGGCATGTGCTCTAGGGGCTTTTGCGGGATTACTCAACGGAGTTTTAGTGACGCGTTTCAAGCTGCCCGTTTTTGATGTCAGCCTAGCAGCTTTCACGATGTGGTATGGTTTTACGTTGTTCTTCATCGGCGCCACAGCAAATTTCGATTTACCCAAAGGTACCGTGGGATATTATGCGCGTTTCCTGATCACCTCTCAGGACCCAAATGTGGGAACAACGGGTTTACACGAGTCATTTTTATATGTGGTTGTACTCGGTGTGTTTATTTGGTGGTTGCTCAAATACACAACCCTTGGACGGGGTGTCTTTGCTATGGGCGGGAATCGCGAAGTGGCGATTCGGACAGGCTTTAATGTCAACCGCATCCAACTGGTTTTGTTCCTCATTATGGGAACCTTCTCTGCGATCGCCGGTGTCACACAAGGATTTTTGAGCCGCTACTTCAATCCGGTTTTGTTTATTTCCCAACCTTTGGACGTGTTGGCAGCAATCATTTTGGGAGGGGCAGCGATAACTGGGGGCAGTGGTTCGGTCATTGGCACAACATTAGGCGTGCTATTAATTCAACTCATCAACCGGGCACTGATTCTGACCGGCATCCAAGTGGAATGGCAGCGATTGGTTTTGGGTATCATCTTGATTCTGTTCACCGCTATCCCCTCTCTGCGAACCCTTAGAGCTAAACGACACGGCCGGGCCGTCCAATCCTAATCGATCAGTCCTGGGATCACCATGAAAGCAGAAACTAACTCGCAACCAACAAAGTCAACCCTTCGATCTGTCTCATTTTGGGAATGGATCAGCCGTTATCGGCAAACGATTCTTCTGGTTGTTGTCTTCATTGTGTTATTTACCTTCTTTTCAACGACTGAAAAGAAATTTTTGACTGCGCGAAATATCACTTCCATGGGCTTTCAATTGCCGGAGATCGGAGTGCTCTCGCTGGCAATGATGATTACCATTCTGACCGGTGGGATTAATCTCTCCGTCAATGCCACCTCGAACATGGCAGCCGTGCTTGCTGGCTTATATCTGGTGAAGTTCGTTCCAAAAGAAGCTACCGAAGTCCAAATTTGGGTGTCGTTGATTATTGCCATGTTCATCGTCCTAGCAGTAGGTTTGCTCAGCGGGCTTCTAAACGGCTTCTTAATCGGTTATATTCGCGTTCCGCCAATCTTGGCAACCTTGGCGACGATGACATTTTTTACCGGCATCTCCACCGGACTAACTGGGGGGACGACAGTGACCGGTTTTCCTGAACAAGTTGCCATCATTGGCAGTAAAAGTTTGCTGGGTGTACCCATTCCCTTTATCATCTTTTTTGCATTGTCCGTTGTTATGTATATTATTCTGGCGCGCACATCATTTGGGTTTAAGGTTAGAATGTTAGGCACGAATCCTGTTGCAGCGAATTTCACCGGCATTGATACCCAGATGGTGTTGCTGAAAGCTGTCTCTTATACACATCT
>JAOAHK010000014.1 GCA_026415275.1 Anaerolineales bacterium | reverse complement strand
CCGCTCACCAGCGCTACGCCGGCACCGCCGTTGAAGGCGACAACGCCCGGCGTGACGACTGTGTTGTCGGCTTCGACAAGCTTCACACCCGCCAGTCCGTTTTTAAGGGGGTTGATCAGAGTGCTGTTGACGCCGATATAGTTGGTATCACCGATATAGTTTCCTTTCGCTTTCTCGATATAGATGCCATTCTTTTTGTTGCCCGAGATCAACTGAACAACGCCCTCTGTGCCAGAGCCGATAGTGTTTTGAGGACTGGAGTAGATATAGATGCCCATCTGCTCATTAGGGATTGCGATGTCGCCCGTCGCATCGGTCCCGATATAGTTGCCCTCCACGATGTTTTTTTCAGCTTCGCTTTGCAAACACACTCCTGAGAAACCGTTGCCGCTGATGATGTTCCTATCAGATAGTTCCGTGCCACCTACGCGGTTATCGTGTGCCTCGTCGGTGATAAGTACACCGCAATTTTCGTTAGGTAGAGCTGTTGTTTCCATAATCACGCCGATGGTGTTTTTGGCTATGACCGTGTTGCTGGCACCCTTCAGCCAGATGCCATCCCAATTGCCGGCAATGGTGTTGCTCTGAATCTGGACACCCGATGCCTGCTCAACCAGAATGCCGGCGGCGGCATTGCCCATCGCGGTCGCGCCCTTCGTACCAATCTGGTTAGACCTAATGATCACCCCGGTAGGATAACCGCCTGCCCCGGCGATCCAGATCCCGTGTCGTTGGTTGCAGACCAGAGCGTTATTGGTAATTTGTGTATCGATCGCCATCTGAGTGATATAGATGCCGTCGTAATTGCCACTGCCGCAGGTCGTGGCGGCTGCGGTGGCGCCGATGTTAGAGTAGCGGATTTGATTGCCTATCCCCCCACTGCCGGAGCCATATACCATCACCCCGCTGGCCCTGTTACCAAGAAAGGTTACATACTCAATCAGGTTGTTGTTGCCGGCCCCCACGCCGGTAAAGTCACCAACCCGAATACCATCCTGCCGCGCATTAATCACCGTCAGGTAGCGCACGGTGTTGCTGCTCCCCTGGATCTGCAGCAAGCTCTGTCCGGGGTTCAGATTCTGACCACTGAGGGTGATGTTGCGGCCCTCCCCATTTAGGGTGATATGATCGCCAGACCAGATCAGAGTGCCAAAGACGCCCATTGGCGCCAGGGTGACCCCGGTCAACTCAGCGGAAAAAGTGATGGTCGTTGGGACTCCATCCGCCGTTGCCTGCTGGATCGCGGCGCGCAAGGTGCAGCCGTCGACCCCGTTATAGCAGATGCCATCGCCAAGGTTGGAGTCTGGGCCATCTGAGACGACGTTAACAACATAGGGCCCAGCGGCAAGGGTGGAGAAGGGGAAGTTGAGTGATAAGCTTAGCAGAAGCAAAAGCGAGATGAAGGCAAGCAAGCGATAGAATTTGTTGCAGAATCGATTACACATTTTATTTCTCCTTTCTTTATCTAATGAAAACAACTCTCTTGATAGGGCATATACTTTTAGTATTTCGCTGTATACGTTTGTCATCCTGACTACGCGTGGTCAGGGATAGTCTGCGTTAATGAAGCAGGTGAACCTATGGTTGGCCCTTGAGTGCTAACGGCAGGTAAATACGGTAAAACCCGGTCGCGCCGCCCCAGAAGCCTCCGACGAGGAGATATCCACCGTTAGCAAGAGGTTGCCCTGCATCGACCTGCCCGATCGTGCCGCCGAGCACATAACCGCCTGCGGCATTGAAGGTGTTTCCGCCGCCATCCACCGTCCACCACACCAGTTCGTAACCGCCATGATTGTTTACCTGCGACCGTGTCCAACCAGCCGATGCCAACAAGAGCAGAGCGGCGAGGAGGATAAGCGATCGACTATCCCTGCGAAGGTTGCGAATCTTA
Source organism: Anaerolineales bacterium (assembly GCA_026415275.1). GTDB lineage: Bacteria > Chloroflexota > Anaerolineae > Anaerolineales > UBA4823 > NAK19. The sequence goes on along the minus strand of JAOAHK010000014.1, from coordinate 14,681 downwards.
GCAAGGGCTTCATCAGTCTTTCTGTGCTTCATCGCGCACCTCCTAAGGGCAAGTGTTGGCGTAAAACGTATAGGTTGAGTCGTAGACCCCGGCACAAGTCACAGGACAGGCACCCGAGCAACTATATGTTGGCCCTCCATCGAGATGGGATGCACCGATAGCGGTTTCATAGTTGATGTCGTTGTAAATGGTATAGTTTCCGGGACTGCCGATGCCGACTGTAATCTTACAATTGTCAATTTGCACCTTGCCCCCAGCGCTATATTTAACGTTTTGTATGCCGATGTTCTGATAAGAAGCGTTGCCGACGTAAAGGAAGCTGCCTCGGATGTACAGAGAAGAATCACCGTTGACGGCACCGTAGTTCATACTTCCGCCCGAGGCGGTAATAACCAGATCCTCCACTAGTAAAGTGGAATAATGGTTGTTCAAGCCGATATTGAAAGTGCCATCAGAAACATCGATTTTCACATGCCGTATGTCCAGAGAAAGAGTGCCGCTGTTGTACACGCCGAAATTATCGGTGGCACTTCCCCGCGCAACGGCGGTTACATGGGTCATCGACGCTGAGTTATCTATGTTTCTCACGGCGAAGTTCTGGGTGATGCCCCCTGTGGCAATAGCCGTCACGTGCATCAATTGTGGTGAAACGGTGTCATTATCGATGGCAATGGCATAAGAGTTCTCACCGCTGTTCTGCACGGTCAGGAAGCGCAGCGCAGCGTTGTTTGCACCCCTCACTGTGCCGGCGGGCTCCGTACTGCCGGATGCGGTGATGATAGTAACACCCTCGCCAGAGCCTTCGATGTCCACGAATTCCTTCATTTGCAGCGTGGCTGTGCCTAGGTTGTACACCCCTGGTTCAATCTTAAGTAGCCAGGGGTTGCTGGGGGAGGTGCTTCTAATGCTACCTAGGGCATCTAGGAGAGCTTGTCCGTTATCATACTCAGTGCCGATCGGGCTAACAATCACTGTGCGCGTGTAGGGATTTTTGTTATCCATTGCCGGCGCCCACCCCGATCCCTCCCATTTGAGCACCTGACCATTATTCGGTGGTCTGTTGGGCACGATGGCGTAGCCCCGCAACGCCCCGGTAGAGAGGCTGTACAACGCATTGGGAGTTGCGGTAAGGGCTTGGCGTCCTAGATTAGTGTAGCCCCCGATACCGCCCGGACAGCGCACGCTAATTGCCAGCCAACGCGCGTTGCCGTCAAAGGCATTATCCCCAAACTCGCCGCTACCGTTCAACTGCACAGTGAATAACCCGTTTGAAACATTCACACCGAGGATGGTCTGGGTGTTGCCAAGTTGGTTACCCGAAGTCGCCGCGTCGTAGAGACCAAATTGAAAATCACAGGTGCCGCTGACGAGGTTGCCGCCTTGTTTGAGTTGACCTTGATAGGTGAAGCCGGTACTGGGCAGAGTCAAGGCAGGACTGCTCAAGGAGTCGACCTGTAACCGCTTACCGCCGGAGCCGAAGCTTTGGGCAAGGCCGTGCCCTCCGGCCAGTGCCGGAACGAGCAAAACTAAGGTAAGGGTTGTAAGAAAAATAAATCCCTTTTTCACGGAAGGACCTCCTTTGGAAATTTATAAACAAAGTAAATTACGTCACTTACTTAAGGTCTTCATATAGGGCATTGAGCCAATTTCTCGCCTGCATAAGATATCTGCAAGCATTAATGCTCCATCATTTCGAAAGGCCGCTGGGATAAATAGATAAGCGAGCAATCGCATACATTTGACCAAACCAGAGTTCTGCTCCAGAAGAAATAGGCGAAGATGACGCGGTCTGAGGGTGATAGATTCACATCACTTTCCTTCTTGGGGATCCACACGCTGGATGGATGTGGCGCTTTCTACAATGAACGCTACCAATATCTGCCAGTCACGAAAATAGCGCGTCTCGCCACTCAGCACATGCTGCGCTTTGCCGCGCCATTCGCTCTGTCCTTCGCCCAGCTCTTCCTGCCAAACCCGCACGGTGAACAAGGTGCTGCGGTGTGTATCTCGCAATTCGTCGAAACCGGCATTTGGTTCGGTCATAGGCTTCTCTTTGAAGCGTGGCGCGTATGCGCCGGCCAAGATGAGATGGAATCAAAACAAGACCACTGAGCGCAAACTGGACAAGATGCGGTTCGCCCGAAAGCTCGACTCCAAATGTGTCCAATGTCAAGGTACACAATATCAATATAGCAAAAGCAGCGTTTCTAAAGCGTTGCTTGAGCGTTGCAATGGAGAAGTGAGGGAGACAAAAAGCCGACCTGATTGTATGATCTCGGTCGGCTGCTCTTCGCTTCGAGTATATGCGACAAGTTCTTTACAGGTCTATGGGGAAGCTTCCATGGCGTAGGCGATAATCTTGTCTAGCGTCGGTGACTGGCCAGCCGCCCACTCTTCCGCCCAGAGTTTCTCACCCAGCGCAGTGCGGGCGGTTGCGATACCGCAATCATACTCAACGCGCTCGACCGGTGCCATGACTGCTCCGATGGTTTCCCCGAGGCGTTCCACTGCGCCGAACAGCCGCGCGGCACGCGCCCATTGCGCTTCGGCAACGGCAAGGCAGGCATACGCTTCTAGCAAATAGAACAAACCCCAAGAGTTGTTCATCTCTTGGAGGATAATCGCCGCACGGTTATAGTGGGCATGGGCTTGAGCATAGTCCCCCTCCAAACGGGCGGTGTGTCCCAGGTAATGCCTGGCGCGAGCCTCCAGATATAGGTCTTGCGGAGAGCAAAACTGTCTCAGGCTTTCTTCTAGGTATGAATGCGCCTGATCATAGTTCCCTTGCCGCAGGGCGATATACCCCAGCTCGCTGAGTGCCCTTCCAACACCACTGCGATCTTCCAGCGCCCGATAGAGAGCGAGGCTTTCCCGATAGCACGGCTCGGCGGCGGCATACTCTCCTTGGATTCCGAACAGAAACCCCAGCCTGCCCAAGGTATCTGCCCGGCGTGGATAGTTTGCTACCTCTCGGTCTAGCGTCAGGCTTTGCTCAAAGAACGAGCGCGCTATCGCAAAGTCACAATAATAATAGGCTACCTTGCCGGCGGCGCGCAATGCCTTTGCTTGCAGGTTCGGCGGTGCCTCTGCGCCTACCCGGTTTAATAGCATTTCCAGCCAGCCGCGCTCGGCCCTGAGCCGCCCGCGCAGTTCCAAAAAATCGACTAGGGCAGCAGCCAGGCGCAGTCCGAGTAGGCTCTCTCCCCCTTCGCGGGTGCTCCATTCCAGTGCCGTTTGCAAGTTGTCGTATTCTTGGGTCAGTCGCTCAAAGGCGCCGGGTGGCAAAGTGCCCAGCAGGTTTGCCTCCAGTGACTCGGCAAGGCGACAATAGAAATCCAGGTGGTAGTTGCGCACCGCAGCTTCTTCACCGGCCTCAATTAACTTGGCGCAAGCATACTGCCGCGTCACCTCATGCAGACGAAAGCGCGTGATCGTACTCGACAATTCCACATTTACCAAGGACTTGTCGGCTAAGCCGGCGAGCAGATAAAGCACCTGCGCCGGCGCTAAGTCGGCGCCACTGCCGACGAACTCCGCCGCCTCTAGTGTGAAGCTTCCGGCAAAAGCTGCCAAGCGGCGGAACAACACCTGCTCTGGAGAGGTCAACAGGGAGTGACTCCAGTCTAAAGTCGCTCGTAGCGTTTGGCGGCGGGGTAAGGCTGTCGGTCGTTCCTGCGCCAGCAGTTGCAGGGCGTCATCCAGACGTTCCGCAATCTGCGCTACCGTCAGCAGCCGAACCCAGGCCGCCGCCAGTTCCAGCGCCAGCGGGATGCCGTCCAACCGCCGACAGATCTGCGCCACGGCCGGTGCGTTCTTCTCGGTTAGGGCAAACGTGGGCAGTACAGCCACAGCTCGATCCACAAAGACCTGCACGCTCTCATATTGCCCAATCATCTGCGCCGGGCTGGGGCTGAAAGACTCATTGCGTTCAGTCCCATCCAAGCTCTCCGGAACAGCCAGCGCAGGCACGCGCCAGCTCGCTTCACTCGCCATGCCTAGCACAATGCGGCTGGTGACCAAGATGTGTATACCCGGAGCGGCTGGCATTACAGTTTCGATGAAGGTGCAGACGGCTTTAACCAGATGTTCGCAATTGTCCAGGATCAATAGCAGCCGCTTCTGGCGTAGAAAATTCACAAGACAAGCGAGCAATGGTAATCCACTCTCTTCGCGAACACCCAAGACCGCCGCTACTGTTGGCGTTACCAGTTCCGGGTCGGATAGCGGGGCAAGGTCTATATGCCAGACACCGTCGATAAAGGCATCCAGCAACCCCCCTGCCGCGGCAAGTGCCAGTCTGGTCTTGCCGATCCCGCCCGCGCCGCTCAGCGTCACCAGACGTTGAGTCAAGACGAGGTGTTGGACTTCGCTTCGCTCCCGCTCGCGACCGATAAAGCGGGATAGTGACAGCGGTAGATTGTTCGAGCCCTGCTCGGGGTGGGAAGCCGACGCCGGTGTTACCTCCGCAGGGACAACCGCAGCCATCTGCAAGCATTGTTCAAAGACCGCCCGGGTGACCGGACTGGTACCAATATCCAATTCGCGCCGCAAGACGGCTTCACAGGTTTGATATGTCCGCACGATGCCGGCGCGGTCGCCGCGCCGGGCATATAATCCCATCAGGTGACGATAGGCTTCTTCGAGCAAGGGGTCATGGCGCACCAAACGTTGCGCATACGCAATTGCCTTGTGAAAGTCTCGATCGCTTTCCAGTTGGGCAATTAACCCCTCCAATATCTCGGCAAGCATCTGGTGCAATCGCTCGCGTTCCGATAGAATCCAATCGTCGTAACAATCTGGCAATAGATCGCCACGATAGAGATCAACCGCTTCTTGCAGTTGTTCGGTTGAGGAAGTCTCAGTAAGGGCGCGTTCAAAGTCGGCTACATCAAGGGTAAAGGGAGCATCGTTGCGCCATTGCAGAAACTGCGCGTCAACGTGTAGGAATTGATCGGCATCCGGCAGGACTCGATGAAGTTGGTGGAGCAACTTGCGTAGATTGGTATGCGCCTGGGTTTCAGTGGAATCGGGCCAGAACAGGAAAGCTAGATAGCGGCGGGATTGTGGGGAATGACGATGAAGGACGAGGTAGGCTAACAATGATTGCAGACGGCGGCTATTGATTCCGGACACCGGTTGTTCACCGTAGATCAGACTGAACTCACCCAATAATCGAATGCGTAACATTGGTCAAATCACCTGCTTCTGACCTTGTGAAAAGGCTTTGGAATGGCGGGCTCTTCCTTTCTCATCTTTTACCGGGTAGGTTAAGCTTCCCTCCACTCATTCTCCTATTCTCTATCCAAACGTCGGATAAAAGCCTGAACCATCTGCCAGGTTTTTTCCATGATTTCGGGGTTCATTTTGTCAAAAGTGTCTTCGGTTTGATGCCAGTACGGAGCTTCGCCATCGGGGGTCAAGCCAAAGAAGGTGATGCCCGGCACGCCAAAGCGCACGGCATCCGAAAGTTCCGAGTTGCCACCGCTGATCTTGTTTGGATAGGCGCCCCATTGGGGATTCTCGGCGCTCAAGCGTTCGGCGAGGGCGACCATTTGTGGGTCGCTGTGGAACGGTATGACAATTCCTTCTCGTGTCACCCAAGCCGGACCAGCACACCCCAGCATCTCGAAAACCACCGCCCGAGGCGATTTTAATTCGGGGAGGTGATGCTTGTAAAAATCGATCATGCCGTAGTGTTGCACCTCCTCGCAGCCGGTGATCACCGCCCAGACGCGGGTGTGCTGCAAAGGTTGGCGCAGCAATTCCTCGGTCAGGGTTAGCACCATGCCCACTGCCGTGGCATTGTCGTTCGCTCCGGCAGTGAAGGGCGTCAGGTCGGCTTGGATGCACATCGCTGCCAGTAGAATGGCACAAACGGCGGTAAAAATCGTGACATACCAAACCCAGCCCCAACCGAAAATCGCCGCCAAAGTATAGAGAATAGCTTGCAAGATGAAGCTGGCAAAGGCAATAAAGGTGAAACGGTCGTATCTCTTCACCCAAGTTCTGTTTTTGAAGATCAACGGTGTGCGCTGACTGTCCACATGCCCGACCAGGATCAAATCCGCGCGATGCTCACCCTGCGGAGGCAGAATGGCATAGACGTTCTGGCTTTCCCCTTTGGGCACCAGCCAGCGAAAGAGATTGTCGCGAAAGCTGAGTTCCAGCACCTCGTTGATCAGAACCAAAATGGAAAGCAAAGCGGCAATCGCTGCGGTTACCCGACCCCCTAGCGGAAAAAGGATAAAGGCAAGCAACATCAGGATTGCCCCAATCAGGTGCGGGTGAAAAATGGAACGGGCGCTGCGGAAGGTCTCCCAACGGGGTTGCAAGCCCAACTGCTCGAATTGTTCTTTGGCATACAATGCGCCGCGTCGCTCGCCCTCGCGAGTGGGACCACGCGGACCGATGTCCACAGCAAGAACGCGCACGTGTTCCAACCAACGTTCTACAGGGGAAGACATTGTCGCTCCCATATATCCTCCTTAGCGCAGGAGTAAAATTGATGAATCAAAGACTTCTCTGAACTCTTTTTGCCGTTGGAGGGAAAAATTTTTGAGGTTTTTGAATATTATAACCGCATTCTTAGGCGAACCTAAATCGATTAGCACAAAGTAGTAGACTGTCCATAGTAAAAAGATGAATATTGTTAAAGAATTGTGCTCTTGCCACCAAACATAGGACGAAAGTCATAATTGACCTTTGAGAAAATTGGGGCTACAATCTTCAATGTAAGACGACAGACGTCAGACTTCTATGTTGGCTAAACCGAAATCGATCACCCAACAGATCCGCGAGCAAATTTGGGAGCGCGTGCGCCGCGGCGAGTTTGATGCCAACGGTCGCCTGCCCGGCGAAGACCAGCTTGCCCTCGAATTTAACGTCAGCCGCGCCACCATCCACAGCGCTTTGGACCAACTGGTCGCTCAGGGCTTATTAATTCGCCGCCATGGCGACGGCACGTATGTCAATCGTCACCTCATCGACATTACCACCCAATTGAATGCCGTATGGGAATTCACCCAGTTGATCAAAGCCGGTGGCAAAGAACCTTCCATTCGGCTGTTGCAACGTGAGCGCATCCTACCCACTGCTGCCCAAGCCGAGGCTCTAGAAATCACCCCGGATACGGCTCTGATCCGCTTTTGTCGTTTGTTCTTCGCCGATGAAAAGCCGGTCATCTATTCGATCAATATGATTCCGGAGACGATCGTCCGCTCCCCAATCCCCGATGAAGCTGCGCGCTTCTCGATCTTGACCATCCTTGAACAATACTGCGGGCAGAGTTTTGGTTATGCCATTGCCGACATCAGCGCGGTGATGTTGGATGATCAACTGGCAAACATCCTGCAAAGCCCGGCGGCGGTTCCCTTGTTATGTCTGAATGAGATTTTCTATAGCTCGGTCGGCTTGCCGTTGATGATGGCGGAGAACTATTACAACGACAAGATCATCCGTTTGAACATTGTGCGGGCAAGACCGTAAGACTCGCCCGAAAATCTTGCCAAAGAACGGAGGTTGAACATCCAGAAAAAACTTCTCTGAGACCCATCCCTTTTTGACCAAATTTACTAAGGAAAGGAAAGTGTCGTATGTTTCGCAAATCGCTTCTCGCCCTTCTAACACTTGTGCTGATCTTGAGCTTGGCGGCCTGTGCTTCGCCACAAACGCCTGCCAGCCCTGCCACCGAAGCAGTAGAAGAAGCCCCTGCTTTTCGGGTGGCAATGGTTTTCCCCGGTGCGGTCAACGATAAATCGTGGAACCAAGCCGGTTTCACAGGCTTAGAACGCATCAAGAACGAACTCGGTGTAGAAACGGCCTATCTTGAACAGGTGCCTTCGACCGATTGGGAAGAATCGCTGCGCACCTTCGCCAGCCAAGGTTACTCGTTGGTTCTCGGTCATGGCGATCAATTCTCCGAGCCTTCTAAGAAGGTTGCCCCGGAATTTCCCGATACCAAGTTCATCGTGGTCAATGGCGCCAATACCGCCCCTAACTTAGCTTCGATCGCCTTGTTCGATGAGCAGGTCTCCTTCCTCGCCGGTGTCGTGGCGGCTAAGATGTCCCAATCTGGCAAGGTAGGCTACATTGGCGGTTTGGAAATCCCGCCGGTGATCCGCAACGGCAAAGGCTTTGAACAGGGCGCCAAATACGTCAATCCAGATATTCAGGTTTCGATCACTTACCTCGGTGACTTCAACGATGCAGCTAAAGGCAAAGAAGCTACCCTAGCGATGGCAGAGAACGGCGTAGACGTGATCTTCTATTATGTAGATAACGCCATGCTCGGCATACAAGAAGCTGCCAAAGGCGCCAACGTCAAGCTGATCGGTTGCATCTTCGATCAATACGAGATGGCGCCCGACCTGATCTTGACCAGCGCCATTCAGGACATCTCGACCGCCATCTTCGAGGCGGCTAAAACCACCAAGGAAGGAAAGTTCGAAGGGAAAGCTTATCTCTTCGGTTTAGATAGCGGTGCTATCGCCCTAGCTCCCTTCCGGGAGAATGTCCCGGCGGATGTAGTTGCCTTTGTCAATCAAGTGCAGCAGGATATCCTCTCCGGCAAGATCACCATTGAGCGGATGAGCCAATAAATCTCAAAGTCTCCTCTCTATGATGCCCGCTCCACTGCTCGAAATGCGCCAGATCGTCAAAACTTTTGGCTCGTTGCGCGCCAACGACCACGTTGACTTCGAGGTGCAATCGGGCGAAATCCATGCCCTGTTAGGAGAAAATGGAGCGGGCAAAACCACTCTCATGAACGTTCTCTATGGGCTATATCAGCCCGATGGCGGGGAAATCTATTGGAAAGGTGAAAAAATCACCCTACATTCTCCACGCGATGCCATCCGTCACCGCATTGGGATGATCCACCAGCATTTGATGTTGGTGCCAAACTTCACCGTCCTGGAAAATATTCTGGTCGGCTTGCCCTCCCCGAAAGAGCCATTTCTCCCTATCCAAGAAACGCTTACTCGCCTAGAAGACTTTGCCGCCCAATACGGTTTACCCATTGATCCCACCCTCAAGGTCAAACAACTGCCCTTGGGATTGCAACAGCGGGTTGAAATCCTAAAAGCCCTGTTTCGTGGCGCCGACTTGTTGATCCTTGATGAGCCGACAGCCGTGCTTTCTCCGCTCGAGGTCGAAGAGTTCTTTGCCGTTTTGAAAAACCTGGTCGGCAAAGGGGTTTCGATCATTTTCATCTCGCACAAGCTGGATGAGGTGCTGCGCATCAGCGATCGCATCACCGTCCTGCGCCAAGGCAAGCGCATCGGCACCATCGAAACCCGCCAAGCCACTCAGCCAATCTTAGCCGAAATGATGGTGGGAAGAGCCGTTGCGCTCGATCACAGCTTTCCTAAAGGCGGAGCTGCACAGCCTATTCTGGAATTGAAAGGCGTATCCCTCACCCGTCCCAAGGTGGGGCGAGTCCTCAAGGAGATCACCCTAACGCTACACAGCGGTGAAATCCTCGGCATCGCTGGCATCGACGGCAACGGGCAAGAAGAACTCGCCGATGTCGTGTGCGGTTTGATCCCCTATAGTGCGGGGCAAATGTTCATCGAAGGTCGCTCAATTCTGAACCCGACTCCGCGGAAAATGAAAGCCGCCGGTTTGGGTTACGTTCCCGCCGATCGTCAAAGAGTTGGCTTGGTGAAAAACTTTTCGATTGCCCATAATTTGGTCTTAAAGAGCTTTGACGCCCCACCCTTCAACGCATACGGCTTTTTGCGCGAAAAAGTGGTGCGTCTGAACGCCCAACAGATTATTGCAGAGTTCGATATCCGCGCTGCCGATCTACTTCAACCGGTTGGAGAACTTTCCGGCGGCAATCAACAGAAGGTCATTCTCGGCCGCGAATTGAAATTGGCGCAACGCCTTCTGGTCGCCGTACATCCGACCCGCGGTTTGGATGTCGGCGCCACCGAGAGTGTGCGCCAATTCCTCCATGCTCAAAAACAAAAAGGGATTGGCATCCTGTTGATTTCCGCCGACCTCGATGAATTATTGGCAATGAGTGATCGCATCGCCGTTCTCTTTCGCGGTGAAATCTTGGGGGTCGTGCCGGGGGAGGCGGCTTCCTTGCCGGCGATCAGCCGCATGATGTTGGGAGAGCGTTTGGAGGCAACCGCCTGATGGAAAACGTTCCGTCCTCGGGTTCTCCTCCTTCTCCCGCCTTGAGGCGAGCGCGCTGGTTTGGCTACCTGCAAATCATCTTAATGCCGTTTGGGGCAGTTTTAGCAGCCTTGATCGTCGGGGCAATCTTGATTGCCTTGACCGGGGTCGATCCGCTCTTCGCCTACCAAAAAATGTGGGAAGGCATTGCCAAGAGCAACTATCAGGTGGGGTTGGTGCTGGTCAAAGCCACCCCTTTGCTGATCATCGGTTTGGGCTTGGGTTTTGTCTTCAACAGCGGGGTGTTCAACATCGGCGCCGAAGGGCAATTGTATATGGGTGCCCTGCTCGGCACGGCGATCGCCATTCAAAATTGGGGGTTGCCTGCTTGGCTGCACATCCCACTTTCATTACTAGGCGGTTTTGTCGGTGGCGGCTTATGGGGGTTGCTGCCCGGCTATCTCAAAGCCCGGCACAACATCAACGAAGTGATCACCACCATTCTGCTCAACTACATTGCCATTTACATCGTCAGCTACTTCACCCACGGACCGTTGCGGGATAATCCCTTAGCGGAAGCTGCGCTGCCGCAAACGCCAGAAGTCCAAGCCTCTGCTCAGTTACCCCTGATTTGGCCGCCCACCCGTTTACACGCCGGTTTCCTTTTGGGGTTAGGCTTGGCTTTGACCCTCTATCTGGTGACCTACCGCATGGCGTTTGGCTATAAAGCGCGGGCAGTGGGCAGTAGCCTCGCCGCGGCACATTATGCCGGCATGAATACGACCTTAATTATGGTCATTGTCATGGTGGTCAGCGGCGGCTTGGCCGGCGTGGCAGGGACGGTGGAAATCCTTGGTGTGCAACATCGTTTGCGGGACATGTTCTCGCCCGGGTTGGGCTATTCTGCCATCGCCATTGCCCTAATGGGCAACAACCATCCCTTTGGCATCCTTTTGGCTGCTATGTTATTCGGAGCGTTGCAGGTGGGTGCCAACAACATGCAAGCCCTGGCCGGCGTGCCGGTGACGATTGTGGATGTCATTCAGGCGATGGTGATTTTCTTTGTGGCGGTCAGCGCCATGATCCGCTGGCGTGCGCCGTTGCTCTCGCTTTTCAGGCGTGCAGAGGAGGCAAGCGGTTAACCAATGGAAGAGGTCGTTTGGCTCACCTTCTTGGTTTCCCTGCTAGCCGCCGGAGTGCGCTTAGCTACACCGCTCTTGTTCGCTGCGCTGGGAGGTATCACCAATGAATTAGCCGGCGTGTTAAACATTGGTTTGGAGGGGATGATGATCGCTGGTACCTTCGGCGCTTATATCGGCGCCTTGCTCAGCGGTTCGGAATGGGGCGGCGCTTTGGGTGGTATGCTCGCCGGCGGGCTTCTGGGTTTGCTGTTCGCCTACTTGAGTATCACCTGGCGCGGCGATCAGGTGGTCTTGGGCACCGGTTTGAACATTTTTGCCCTGGGGTTGACTTCTTTCTTCTTCCGCAGCATGTACAAAGCTGGTATCTCTCAATTCGTACCTTCTTTTCAGGCTTGGAATGTACCTCTGTTATCCGATATCCCGCTCATCGGGCAAATTTTCTTCCGTCAGGTGCCGTTGGTCTATCTGGCTTATATGCTGATCCCCATCGCCACCTTTTTGCTCTACAAAACCACCTGGGGGCTGAAGCTACGCTGTTGCGGCGAGCATCCCCGCGCCGCAGAAACGGTGGGGGTCAACGTGGTCAAAACGCGCTACCTCGCGCTGTGCCTGAGCGGCATGTTAGCCGGTTTGGGAGGCACCTTCCTCTCACTTGGGCAAATTTCCGCCTTTACCGAAGGTTTGGTCAGCGGGCGCGGCTTTATTGCCCTAGCGGCAATCATCTTCGGGCGCTGGAAGCCGCTCAACGTCGCCTTAGCTTGTTTGTTATTCGGTGTCGCCGATGCGTTGCAGTTGCGCTTACAGGGATTTGGTTTACCCATCCGTTATGAATTCTTGTTGATGTTCCCTTATCTCTTGACCCTGGTTACCTTTATCATCTTCGTCAACCGCGGCGACTCGCCAGCGGGGCTGGGAAAACCTTACCCGGAAAAATAATTTTGGAGGATTGGTATGTTATTTCATCATGCAACCATACTCACCCTGAATTCGAGACGTGAAATTATCCTAAACGGCGCTGTTGCTGTTCAGGGTAATCGCATTTTGGCGGTGGGCAAAACGAGCGAACTGCTGGAACAATACCCGGAGATGGAGCGCTTCGACTGCAACGGTAACATCCTGTTGCCCGGCTTAATCGACACCCACATTCACCTTGCCCAGGCGATGATCCGCGGTTGCGCCGATGATCTCGGCTTGCTCGATTGGTTGGGAAAGCGGGTGTGGGTTTTACAAGGAAACTACACCGCTGAGGACGGGCGCGCCAGCGCAGCTCTGTGTATCCTGGAAATGATCAAATCGGGGACAACCGCGTTCATCGAGGTCAACCTCGCCGAACGCTACGGCTTCGATGGTGTCGCTGAGGTGGTGGTTCAATCGGGGATGCGCGGTGCGATCGGCAAAATTGTGATGGACTTGCCTTCGTATGCTAAAAAGCAAGGCTTGATGTATCCCGGCATGATCGAGGACGGCGAGACCAGTCTGCGCAATACGCTCTTGATGCACGAAAAGTGGGATGGCGCAGCGGACGGACGGCTGCGCGTCTGGTTCGGACCGCGCACGCCAGGCGGCGTCACCCCGGAACTGTACCGTGAAGTGGCGCGGCTTGCCAAAGAGCGCAACATGGGCATCACCATGCACCTCTCTGAGGTGCGTGAAGACCATGATTACGCTCATGAACTGGGCTATCGCACGCCGGTCGAATTTGCCCTCGACATGGGCTTGTTGGGCAAAAACACCGTCTTGGCGCACTGCGTTTGGACCGATAAGCAGGATTGGAAGATCCTCGCCGAGACCGGCACACACGTATCGCATAACCCGGCTTCCAACGCCAAAACCGCCACCGGCATCGCCCCGGTGAAGGGCATGCTGGAACATGGCGTCAACGTGAGTATCGGTTGTGACGGCGGCCCGAGCAACAACGCCTACGACATGATCCGCGACATGCGCCTGACTTCGTATCTGGCAAACCTTCGTGAAGGTGACCCGACTGTGGTACCCGCCGAGACTGTCTTAGAGATGGCGACCCTCTATGGGGCGAAAGCCTTAGGAATGGAAGACCAACTCGGCTCCATCGAGGCAGGCAAGTTAGCGGATTTCATTATCGTCAACACCGATGCACCCCACCTCACTCCCTCCTTCGACCCGGTCTCGACCCTGGTTTACGCCGCGCATGGCAGCGATGTGGACACGGTGGTGATCGATGGGAAGATCGTTATGGAACACCGTCAGGTAAAAACCCTGGATGAAGAGGTGATTGTCAACGAAGCGCGCCGCCGCTCTCGGGAAGTGATGTTGCGGGCCGGTTTGAACTTGGGCTCGCGCTGGCCGACCATTTAGTTTTTGCCAACTGCGATTCTCAGTGTGTTCCTGTCCCGCGCTGAGATCTTCGGTGAGCCTGCTGTTATCATCGCCTTCGACAATGTCCTGCAGGCTCACCAATTTTCTAATCATTGGACACCGAAGAACGCAGAGGGACACGGATAAAAAAGAAAATCAATTCCTCTCACTCAGTGTTCTTCGCCATCTTTAGGATCTAATTTCTTTTTTCACGTTCATGTCAATTTGGGATCAGGTACCGAAATATTGTTTTGAAAGAACCGACTTTTTTCTGATGTTAGAAGTAACAAAGAGGTGGATTGGAAAAAATTCGTTTATTCATTTCTCATGCATTGACACAATGTTTCGTCAGTGGAGGCAAATGATGCCTCATTGCTCGATCAAGCGCAGCCATCTTTCTCTGCCAGCGCAAAAAATAAGCGAGGCTGGAATTTTCCAGCCTCGCTCTGGGCGCGTAACTCAATTGTTTCGGTTTAGTATTCCGGCATCGGAGGCGGTGCAGGTTTTTCTTTCTCCGGTACCTCCGTGATCAACGCTTCAGTGGTCAGGATCATCGCTGCAATCGAGGTGGCGTTCTCGAGTGCCCCGCGAGTCACTTTGGCGGGATCGATCACACCATCTTTGACCATATCAACATATTGTTCCGTGAGGACATTGTAGCCAATATTGGGGTTGTTTTGCTCTTTTTGAACGCGGCGCACGGTCTCCAAGACCACCGAGCCATCCTTACCAGCGTTCTCAGCGATCTTGCGCAGCGGCACTTCGAGCGCACGGCGAACAATGTTCACGCCGATTTGAGCATCTTCGTTGTCCATCTTGACGTCATCCAATGCGCTCATGGCATTGATCAGAGCAACACCACCTCCTGGCACAATACCCTCTTCAACCGCGGCACGGGTCGCCGAAAGAGCATCTTCAACGCGATGCTTCTTTTCTTTCAACTCAGTTTCGGTAGCAGCGCCGACACGGATAATTGCTACCCCACCGGAGAGCTTTGCCAACCGTTCGTTGAGTTTCTCGCGGTCGTAATCGCTGGTGCTTTTCTCCATTTCAACGCGGATCTGCTCGATGCGACCCTTGATC
>JAOAHK010000150.1 GCA_026415275.1 Anaerolineales bacterium | reverse complement strand
AGACAAGGTGATATGACGGTTGCGAACGGTCATTTGTACACCGGTCAGCACAGGGCGAGCTTCGTCTTTAGAAGCGGCAAAAGCTACCTGTTGGATCATTTCCTTGAAGTCAGCAATGTTCAATTCCACCCCATCATCCCAATCTAGGGCAGGCATGGGAGGAAATTCTTGGGCATCGATGCACTTCAAGTTCGTATCTGAGGTGCCGCAACGCACATTAAGCGTTTGTGTGCGCAAATTCAATGCCATGTCGACCGCCTGAGCTGGCAAGGTGCTGACCAATTCGTTGAAAGTGCGAGCCGGGACGGTGGTAGAACCTTCATCCTCGATTTTTGCTCCGATCCAGCAGGTGATCCCCAATTCCAGATTCGTCGCCGAGAGCCGCAATCGGCCTTCGTCGGTGGCAACGAGAACGTTACCAAGGACAGGTAAAGTGGTGCGTGGCGAGACAGCCCGCGAAACGATGCTCAGAGCATGGGCGAGGTTCTCTTGCAAGACAGACACTTTCATAAGCACAACTCCTAGTATGGGATATATGCAGTATACCAAAAAGTGTTAAGTTTGTTAGAAAGTGATAAAAAAGGGGATTGACTCCGAAGGGAAGTCATGCTAAGATATTGTCAATCATTAAACATTATACATTTGACAAATAGATCGTCGCTGAGTAGTTCTAAAAGCCCTTTCCATGAATGACCAGCCAATAAAGCTAGAACTCTTCAACCAAACTCTGCCTCCTCACCAGGACAATCTGGTCGTTTTGACTGCCAATCGAATACGGGATATGATCGAGAGCCGGGCAATTCCGCCCGGCTCTCGATTGCCGAATGAATTGGAACTCGCCGAAGCAATGGGAGTCAGCCGCGGCACGGTGCGAGCGGCTCTCAGTCTGCTTCAGCAACAAGGGTTGCTTTGGCGGCGTCAGGGTATCGGCACGTTCGTCAGCGAGACGCCGATGCTTGAAAACCGGCTCGATCTAAACTTCAGTTACACCGCTTTGATCGAATCTTTGGGACATCGCCCGGGCTGTCGTCTCATTAGTTGCAAGATTCTTCCAGCCGAGAGCGACTATGCTACCCGGCTGGAAGTGGAAACTAGTACGCCTCTGGTTTTCATCCGTCGCGTGCGCACAGCAGATGAACAGCCGGTAGTTGCTTCTTTGGACATCTTTCGTGCCAGTTTGCTCAATCAAGGAAATACGCGCTTCGACCTAGAAACCTTAAAAGACTTGCTTTGTCACAAGGTTTCCCTTTATCGCATCTTCGAAGAAGACCTTCATCAGCCCATCGATTATGGCATTACTCGCTTACGCCCGATTATCGCCGATGCCCAATTCATCCGCCACTTTGAGTTAGAGATACCGAAAGGCTCGCCAATGCTTTATATGGAACAGTTAGACTACAGTCGCAATCGCGAGCCGCTGATACTTTCCTACGAATATCATCTAGCGGAATACAGCACA
This sequence comes from Anaerolineales bacterium, assembly GCA_026415275.1. GTDB lineage: Bacteria > Chloroflexota > Anaerolineae > Anaerolineales > UBA4823 > NAK19. Next base: position 5,069 of record JAOAHK010000150.1, on the reverse strand, counting down.
TTTACGATCTTTCGTCGCCGCTAACACGATGGATTTCTCATACAAGGGTTCTCTAAACATTTCAGTAAGGAGGTGGCCGAATACCCGAAAAGTCTAACCGAAAGCTACCCTGAGTGTATCCTAAATCCTGTTATTTAGAACAAATAAGGAGGCAGAAAGATGTACCGTCAGGCAACCCTTTTGTTTTCGATTTTCCTCATCGGATCCCTGATCCTCGGTGCTTGCGCGCCGGCAGCCACGCCAACTCCCGAAGCTCAACCGGCAGAAACAACGGCTCAAGAAGCTCCTAGCGGCGAATGGTCGCTCGCCAAAGCTGCCGAGCCATGGCGCGGACAGACACTGCGCCTTATCGGCGAAGCCCTGCCGCCCCTCGAAGCTCTAGAACAACTCAAGGGGCAATTCGAGGAGATCACCGGCACAAAAGTGATCATCGAAGGCTTGGGTCATGAAGAAGCGGTCGAGAAGGTGACCTTGGACTTCGCCGGCCAAACTGGCGTCTATGATGTGGTGCTTCAACCGCACCGTGCACTGGGTAAATTGGTCAGCAATGGCTGGTTACGCCCCATTGATGAATTCTACAACAACCCAGCTCTGCGCGACCCGAATTTCAGCTATGAAGGTTCTTTGCTCAACACAGTCTGGTTCCGCGAAACGAACACCTATCAAGGTCAAGTTTATGGTTTACCTTTCCATTTTATTAGCATGTACTTATGGTACCGCTATGACTGGTTCGACCATCCCGATGAACAAAAAGCTTTTAAGGAGAAATACGGCTATGACCTGCCTTCGCCACCCGTAACTTGGGAAGAATACCTGGATGTTGCCGAATTCTTCACCCGCAAGTCCGGGGAGACTCTAGCCGGTGAGACCCTGACTTACGATGTCTACGGTCACACGTGGGGTGGCGCTCGCCATGTAACGGCTTGGTACGACTTCTTAAACGTCATCTACTCCTTCGGCGGCCGCGATATTGCCCTGCCTGATAATCGCGGAGACTCCTACGGGCCAGTGGTTGTCAACTCCCCCGAAAACCTAGAGGCGTTGAAATTCATCATTGAATCTCTGAAATACGCTCCGCCGGGTGTGCTCAGCTCCACTTGGGATGAAAAGCAAGCCGCTCAGCAATCTGGCTTAGTCGCTATGGCGATCCAATGGGATGACGCCGCCTTTGCTGTCGAAGACCCTGAGCAATCCAAAGCCGCCGGCAAGATCGCCTACAGCGGTGTGCCCATCAAAAAGGATAAGATGACCCAAATCGAAGGTTGGGATTACCTAATCCCGAAGAGCTCGAAAAAACCCGAATTGGCTTGGCTCTTCGTCCAATGGGCGATGGGCAAGGAAATTCAAATTGCCCAAATGAAACTCGGCGGACAATCGGCACTGATCACCACCTATGACGACCCTGAAGTTTTAGCAATCCCGTATGTACCGACTTCGGTCTACCTAAAAACAGGCGGGCAAACCGTGCTAAGCACGCGAAAAGAGGGTGACCCCAGCGGTATAGGCGTACCAGAACGATATGTTAACGCTCAGAACCCACTAACAGGTGATACTTCAGTCAGCCTGATCGCTAAACCGACCTTCCCAGAGGAAGAGCGCGTGACCGAAGCGATCATTTTGTGGGTCAACCGCGCCCTTACGGGTGAGGTAACCCCTGAAGTCGCCTTGCAAGAACTGGAGAAAGAACTAAAGTCGATTCTCCCAGCGCAGTAGCCTATTCAATTAGGGAGAACCAAGCTGAAAACAGCTTGTTTCTCCCTTCAATCCTTCAGATATGCTGATTTTATAGTTGAAAGGAGCCCGGCATGAACATTGGCGATAAGATTACCTGGGCATATCGGTTACTCTTCATTCTGATGCTAGTTTGGTTGCGGTTCATTGAACAATATATTACGATTTGGGGAGTTTGGGTGGTTTGGGCAATCATTGTTTTCTTTTGGTTATTTAATCCTTTCAAGAAGCAGAAAACACCCCCGAAGTCTTCCCCAGAAGATCAACCCCAACTGATCGATGTCCAATAGGAGGCTTGCATGACTGTCTTGACCTTGAAAAATGTGTGGAAGATCTACGAAGGCAATGTCATTGGGGTTGAAGATTTAAGCCTCGGCGTCGAAGATGGCGAGCTGTTTGCCCTGCTCGGACCTTCAGGGTGCGGAAAGTCATCTACGTTGCGGATGATCGCCGGATTGGAAAAGATCTCCAAAGGAGAATTGTGGTTTGACGATGTTTTAGTAAACGATTTGGAACCGCGCGAGCGAAATGTGGCGATGGTGTTTGAGAACTACGCCTTATATCCCTACCTGAGCGTATATGAAAACATCGCCTTTCCCTTACGCCTGCGAGGGATGAGTCAGGACGAAATCGATCGCAAGGTGCGTTGGGCAGCGGACTTTCTGGGCATCACCGATCTCTTGCCCATGCGCGTGCGCGGTTTGAGCGGCGGGCAGATGCAAGCGGTTGGCATCGGTCGCGCCATTGTGCGCCAACCAGCCGTCCTTCTAATGGACGAACCGATCTCTCACCTCGAAGCTCGCCAGCGGGCACGCATGCGGGAGGAACTGGTTGAACTTCATGCCCAGCTTGGCACCACCACCATTTACGTTACCCACGATCAAGTTGAAGCGATGGCGATGGCACATCGAATTGCCGTGATGAACCTGGGTAAACTGCAGCAGGTTGGCACCCCGAAAGAAGTGTATAACCGACCACACACCAAGTTTGTGGGGGGATTTATCGGTGAGCCGCCGATGAATTTCGCAAACTGCGAGTTATCCAGCGAAAACGGTGATTTCTTTGTGCTTTCCCCCTCTTTCAAAATCAAGCTGTCCTCTCAAGCGGCACAAAAACTAAAGGAATATCAAGGCGACCGTCTGGTTCAGTTAGGTATCCGCCCGGAAAACATCTCGGTCAGCATGACCCCAATGGAAGATTCGTTCCCTGCCAAAGTTTATGTCACCGAGCCACAGGGGGACCGCACCTTGCTATCGGTCCTTCTGGATAGCGACGAACTTTTCCTCATTGAGGTTGCCCCCGATTTCTTTGCCCATCCAGACGAAACAGTTTACCTAAAATTCAACGAGCCTATCCATCTCTTTGACCGAGTGGAAGAAGTCAACTTGCTTTATTGATGCTGCTCAGGAACGAGGTCAAGAACTATGGCAAAAATAACCCTGATAAATATTTCTAAACAATACAAGGGGGGCGAAGTCCAAGCCTTAAAGGACATTAGCTTGGAAGTCGAGGACGGAAAATTTTTCTGTCTTCTAGGTCCGGCGGGTGCCGGTAAAACTACCACAATCAAGCTCATCGCTGGGGTGGAACAAGTCGATGGGGGCAAAATCTTTATGGACGATCAAGAAATCACCGATCTGTTGCCCAATCAACGCGATGTAGCCGTCGCATTCGAAACCTATGCGTTATACCCCCAGAGAACGGTGCGTGAAAACCTTGCTTTTCCCTTACGGGCACCAATCCGTAAGAAGGAGTGGAGCGAAGAGCAAATCCAACGCCGCGTTGAAGAGGTGGCGAAATTACTGGGCATCGATGAGTTGCTCGATCGCTTGCCGCGCCAGTTGTCTGGTGGACAACGCCAACGCGTTGCTCTCGGGCGCGCTTTAGTGCGCAAACCCAAAGCCTATTTATTCGACGAACCGATTGCCCACCTGGACGCTAAATTACGCCACCGCATGCGCGGTGAACTACGCCGCATTCAACTCGAATTGGGCATTACCACGATTTACACGACTCCCGATCAATTGGAGGCGCTTTCTCTCGCCGATCAAATGGCAATCCTAAACGAAGGAAAGATCGAACAAGTTGGTTCACCAACAGAGATCTATCAGCACCCGGCAAATGTTTTTGTTGCTCGCTTTGTTGGTGACCCGCCAATGAACATCCTGCGCTCAGAACTCGAAGGAGCAGAAATTAACATCTTCGGATTAGCTAAGCTCTCCCTGCCTGACGCGATTCGTTCAAAGCTGACTGCAGCAGAGATTGAAAAGAGCCTAATGGTCGGCGTGCGACCGAGAGACATAAAATTGGTGGCACCTTCCAGCAGCGAAGCCCTGTTGCGCGGTCAGGTCAAGTATGTGCAAGTGCTTGGAGAAACTTCCATCCTGACTGTCACCCTAGACTCACTTGAAGTGCGCGTAAAAATGAACACCCAGGAGGCTCCCAATCGGGGTGAAGCAGTCGGTTTGAGCTTTGCAGCACACGACTGCCATTTCTTTGATCCGCGCACGGAAAAACGGCTCGATTAATTCGGCAATGTCTTTTACAAAGGAGTTGATTTATGAGTAATCGAAGATATATTCTCTGGTGGGTATTGCCGGCAGCGATTTTGTTCCTGGTAATTATCTTGATCCCCTTCATCACCGCATTGACCTTTAGTTTTCGCTCATTTAGTTTCACGTCTTCCGTTTCCACGGGTCAATATATTGGGGTGGATAACTACCGCAAGTTAGTGTTTGATAACGATTTCTATAATAGCTTTAGAGTGACCTTCTTATACCTTGTGCCGGCGATTGTGTTGCAAGGGATACTCGGTTTGGGAATGGCTTTGTTGATCTCAGGTGCTGTGAGGCGGGCACGCATTCTCATCCCAATCATGCTTCTCCCAACTTTACTAACCCCTGTTGTGATCGGGCTGATTGGTGTTCTGACTCTCAACCCCGATTTTGGGGTGATCGGTCAACTGTTGAAGCGATGGGGATTGGTGCAAGGATCCGTCTTGGGAAACGCCTCAACCGCTTTGCCCGCAATCATTGCTGTTGATACATATCAATGGACGCCGTTCATTGCGGTCATTCTCACAGCAGGTCTGCTTGCCTTGCCCAAAGAGCCTTATGAGGCTGCTCAAGTGGACGGAGCCAACCCGATTCAGACCTTCTTCCGCGTCACTATGCCTTTGCTCTGGCCTTACTTTGTTGTTGCCTTGTTGATCCGTGTCATCGATGCCTTCCGCATCTTTGACATCATCTGGGTAATGACGCGCGGTGGGCCCGGAACAGCAACCGAAACTGTTGCAGTTTATGCCTATCGCCACACCTTTCGCTATTGGGATTTCGGTT
>JAOAHK010000149.1:5222-6537 GCA_026415275.1 Anaerolineales bacterium | reverse complement strand
GGTTACGCACTGGTTACGAANAAACGGAACCAGTCAATTGACTGGTCGAATCCTCTTAGAGGATACTGAAACTAAATCGGATCAACATTCTTACCAGCGATTATTGCTTGTTGCACCCGTCTCGATCCGTTAGAGGATACTGAAACTAACGTAAACTGCAAAGATTGCAGCAATGAAGAACAGGTTGCACCCGTCTCGATCCGTTAGAGGATACTGAAACGGGTGTTTGTTTGGTCACAACAGGACGGGTCGTATTGTTGCACCCGTCTCGATCCGTTAGAGGATACTGAAACGGCACAGGGGCTACGAGTAAAATTTTTCGTCTCACGTTGCACCCGTCTCGATCCGTTAGAGGATACTGAAACCACTTGACAAACATCTAAAAGTGTGTACAATTTGAAGGTTGCACCCGTCTCGATCCGTTAGAGGATACTGAAACAAAAATTTTTTGGTGAGTAATTTTTGTTTGCGCGTGTTGCACCCGTCTCGATCCGTTAGAGGATACTGAAACGCAATTCGCACGCCTTAACACCATCCAAAATAATCGGGTTGCACCCGTCTCGATCCGTTAGAGGATACTGAAACTAATGGTGGATTTTTTACCAGTTTCCTTTAGCCGTTGTTGCACCCGTCTCGATCCGTTAGAGGATACTGAAACATATTGTAATGCCTCCAGTATTTCAGAATTTCAATTGCGTTGCACCCGTCTCGATCCGTTAGAGGATACTGAAACACATGGAGATACAAATTCTAGCATCCCGCAATTCGGTTGCACCCGTCTCGATCCGTTAGAGGATACTGAAACCTTTCAGCAACCATAATGGTGGATTTTTTACCAGTTGTTGCACCCGTCTCGATCCGTTAGAGGATACTGAAACGGGCGCCCTATCACCGGTGCCGCCACACTTACTGGTTGCACCCGTCTCGATCCGTTAGAGGATACTGAAACCTAATCCTAACTTCTTTTGCCATATCGCACCATCCTTGTTGCACCCGTCTCGATCCGTTAGAGGATACTGAAACTTACTCTCATCGTTATTCTAGAATTGTCTAAATTCCGTTGCACCCGTCTCGATCCGTTAGAGGATACTGAAACACGCAATAAATGATTGACCTCGTGATACAGGACACCCGTTGCACCCGTCTCGATCCGTTAGAGGATACTGAAACAAAAACTGGTGAGTAATTTTTGTTTGCGTATGCTGATGTTGCACCCGTCTCGATCCGTTAGAGGATACTGAAACGCTTGCTGAACGATAGCGCGTGCTGCGCTCAAGTCAGTTGCACCCGTCTCGATCCGTTAGAGGATACTGAA
>JAOAHK010000149.1:0-5212 GCA_026415275.1 Anaerolineales bacterium | reverse complement strand
TCGGCAGCGTCAGATGTGTATAAGAGACAGCCGTTAGAGGATACTGAAACAGAAAAGTATTCTACAGTATCTGTGTAAATCATATTGTTGCACCCGTCTCGATCCGTTAGAGGATACTGAAACCTCATGGCGGGTGTAAACGTGCTGCGGCTTGAGGCGGTTGCACCCGTCTCGATCCGTTAGAGGATACTGAAACCTGATTTTTTGTCAGACGATTTTACCCGTTTTCTCAGTTGCACCCGTCTCGATCCGTTAGAGGATACTGAAACTTCGGATAAAGAATACAGAATTCGGAATGTTTACTGTTGCACCCGTCTCGATCCGTTAGAGGATACTGAAACGCTATCATGATAGCCTGCTTTTTCGCGTTCGCGCCGTTGCACCCGTCTCGATCCGTTAGAGGATACTGAAACCAAAAGTTTCAGTATCCTGTAGATTGAAACTGGTAGTTGCACCCGTCTCGATCCGTTAGAGGATACTGAAACCATGTATGAAAAGGCGCTCAGCGCGAACCCGCTGAGTTGCACCCGTCTCGATCCGTTAGAGGATACTGAAACGTTTTTTGGTGAGCAATTTTTGTCTGCGTATGCTGATTGTTGCACCCGTCTCGATCCGTTAGAGGATACTGAAACTGCAACCAGCGCGTTGTAGCCGATACCGAACAGAAGTTGCACCCGTCTCGATCCGTTAGAGGATACTGAAACAACAGTTTCAAGAATTTTGTTACCAGTTTGTTCCCGTTGCACCCGTCTCGATCCGTTAGAGGATACTGAAACCCCGAGCACAAGGGTGGCATACGAAGACACTGGCTGTTGCACCCGTCTCGATCCGTTAGAGGATACTGAAACACCGTCAGTGGAGTGGTATCGAAGAAGTCTTCAGGGTTGCACCCGTCTCGATCCGTTAGAGGATACTGAAACGAGTGCATCCTCGTAGGTGCTTACGCACGCCCTAGGTTGCACCCGTCTCGATCCGTTAGAGGATACTGAAACTCAATCTTTTTGCTCAACTGCCGTTCCTGAAACTGGTTGCACCCGTCTCGATCCGTTAGAGGATACTGAAACATTTTGTCCGTTTTCTCAGCGGATTAGAGGCTAATGTTGCACCCGTCTCGATCCGTTAGAGGATACTGAAACTCTAAAAAGATAGGTGTAGCATCCGCCAGATTGGCGTTGCACCCGTCTCGATCCGTTAGAGGATACTGAAACATTCAATCTCTTCAGCATCAGCCCATGGACAGAGAGTTGCACCCGTCTCGATCCGTTAGAGGATACTGAAACTCTTTCCAGCGCCCTTAGAACGTTTCCGAAGTGGGTGTTGCACCCGTCTCGATCCGTTAGAGGATACTGAAACCATACAGCAAAAATATTGCCAGAATGGCACACACTGTTGCACCCGTCTCGATCCGTTAGAGGATACTGAAACTATCCTTCTATATATTCGCAGTTATAGACTGCGACAGTTGCACCCGTCTCGATCCGTTAGAGGATACTGAAACGTTTTTGCGGCCGGCAGAATTGCAGCGTCTCATTGAGTTGCACCCGTCTCGATCCGTTAGAGGATACTGAAACGGAAGTTTGCTGAACTACTGAACGGGCGGCAGATAAAGTTGCACCCGTCTCGATCCGTTAGAGGATACTGAAACTATTTGGCGACAATGATTTTGTCGGTACGCCATAAGGTTGCACCCGTCTCGATCCGTTAGAGGATACTGAAACCGATTTCACGCAGGAACGGGACAATGTCCCGAAATTCCGTTGCACCCGTCTCGATCCGTTAGAGGATACTGAAACATCACGAGGTCAATATCATTGGAGGTGACCCAATCTGTTGCACCCGTCTCGATCCGTTAGAGGATACTGAAACACATCATGTCTGCCGGCGTCAAAGATATGCTTGGCGACGTTGCACCCGTCTCGATCCGTTAGAGGATACTGAAACCCGCAAGACGCTGCAAGTGGCCGGGGACATTCCCGCGTTGCACCCGTCTCGATCCGTTAGAGGATACTGAAACGCTTTTGGCCGGATGGAGTTCCTGGAGCATAGCCAAGTTGCACCCGTCTCGATCCGTTAGAGGATACTGAAACATGATTCCCTCGAAAACACCAGCAGGTGGGTGAAACGTTGCACCCGTCTCGATCCGTTAGAGGATACTGAAACGTTCTGGCGTGACATTTACGTCAATCGCCACTGTACTGTTGCACCCGTCTCGATCCGTTAGAGGATACTGAAACCTTTAGCCTTCTCGACAATCGCCATAATGGCGTCTCGGTTGCACCCGTCTCGATCCGTTAGAGGATACTGAAACGTGCCATGAGACGCTGAAGGCGCTCGACGAGGTCCGTTGCACCCGTCTCGATCCGTTAGAGGATACTGAAACCCGTCCTCCCATGTCTTACACCGAGCGACACGACCTAGTTGCACCCGTCTCGATCCGTTAGAGGATACTGAAACATCGATTATTTTAGCAAATGAAAGCAAATGGGATAGGTTGCACCCGTCTCGATCCGTTAGAGGATACTGAAACCCCTGACGAAGCCATGTTCGTCATACACTCTCATGAGTTGCACCCGTCTCGATCCGTTAGAGGATACTGAAACACTTGCGAACACGGACAACCCTCCCAACCATGTAGGTTGCACCCGTCTCGATCCGTTAGAGGATACTGAAACTAGCACTCTTAGCGACAACTAAATCAATCTTGAATTGTTGCACCCGTCTCGATCCGTTAGAGGATACTGAAACACCATTCACTCTAATCTCTGCCATGTGCTATCTCCTGTTGCACCCGTCTCGATCCGTTAGAGGATACTGAAACAAAATTCGCGCGCGTCAACAACATTATAGCCCATTTGTTGCACCCGTCTCGATCCGTTAGAGGATACTGAAACAGTTCTCCACGAACAAATACCCTATTCATACCGGCGTTGCACCCGTCTCGATCCGTTAGAGGATACTGAAACTGCTCAACTGCGCAGGGCGCACTACGATTTCGGGTAGTTGCACCCGTCTCGATCCGTTAGAGGATACTGAAACAACTAAATGTCCCATTTATCCATGAATGAAACTTCGTTGCACCCGTCTCGATCCGTTAGAGGATACTGAAACGCCACATGACTTACAACTTCGCCTTCAATACCCTTGTTGCACCCGTCTCGATCCGTTAGAGGATACTGAAACCTAAATTCGCGGTATATCATTTCAACTCCAAGACTGTTGCACCCGTCTCGATCCGTTAGAGGATACTGAAACAATGACAAATTGACCACTAACCGGCTTGTCATCGAGTTGCACCCGTCTCGATCCGTTAGAGGATACTGAAACCCGGGAATGTCACGGACGAACGCATTTGGGCGGGTTCTGTTGCACCCGTCTCGATCCGTTAGAGGATACTGAAACGTACAGCACAGTCTCCCACCACGTGAAATATTGCAGTTGCACCCGTCTCGATCCGTTAGAGGATACTGAAACCCGAAAAAAGGATAGGTAAACTTGAATTCATCGCACTGTTGCACCCGTCTCGATCCGTTAGAGGATACTGAAACATGCAGTTGATGATGTAGTGATATAGCAATTTTGCAGTTGCACCCGTCTCGATCCGTTAGAGGATACTGAAACTCGAACGACGCAGCGAGAGAATTCTTCTGAAGGTTGGTTGCACCCGTCTCGATCCGTTAGAGGATACTGAAACCGTCATCGTTCTGGAAGTAGCCCTCAGGGTAATCATCGTTGCACCCGTCTCGATCCGTTAGAGGATACTGAAACTGCTACGCTTTCTCAGCGGATTTTGTGCAAGTGCGCTGTTGCACCCGTCTCGATCCGTTAGAGGATACTGAAACATCGTGACGCTTTCCAGCGTCTCGCAATCGCCATGCGTTGCACCCGTCTCGATCCGTTAGAGGATACTGAAACTTCAAAGCATCGCGGGTCTGCGGTCTCGCGACCCTCGGTTGCACCCGTCTCGATCCGTTAGAGGATACTGAAACACGACCTTGACATAGTTATTCTTGATGGCAGTGATTGTTGCACCCGTCTCGATCCGTTAGAGGATACTGAAACAATAGTCTCGAATGGACCGAAGCCAGCAAGTCCATTGTTGCACCCGTCTCGATCCGTTAGAGGATACTGAAACTCCTCTATGCTTCAAGGTTCATGAGAGTATACATGGTTGCACCCGTCTCGATCCGTTAGAGGATACTGAAACTTGTTTGGCTGTCGCCGCAGCGTCCGGCGCGTCTAGTTGCACCCGTCTCGATCCGTTAGAGGATACTGAAACGGTCAGAATACATTGACCCTGACCGGGTCACGCACGGTTGCACCCGTCTCGATCCGTTAGAGGATACTGAAACCGTGGACGGGCGTCTGCGAGGAGATCGTAAAAACCGTTGCACCCGTCTCGATCCGTTAGAGGATACTGAAACAACGTTTCCCCCTTCTGGATATCGTCGCGACCGCATGTTGCACCCGTCTCGATCCGTTAGAGGATACTGAAACAAAAACCCCTCTGGGGTAAGACTAAAAACTACACGGTTGCACCCGTCTCGATCCGTTAGAGGATACTGAAACTACTCCGTGCCGGCAGTAATCTCGACGACGTGCGTGTTGCACCCGTCTCGATCCGTTAGAGGATACTGAAACCCTCGATTTGCTCGCGGGATGCGGAAGGCATCGCCGGTTGCACCCGTCTCGATCCGTTAGAGGATACTGAAACGCTACTACTGTTGTTTGTACTGCTACGGCTCAACCTGTTGCACCCGTCTCGATCCGTTAGAGGATACTGAAACAATAGCATGTAAGTAAAATAAGCAATCCACACACACAGTTGCACCCGTCTCGATCCGTTAGAGGATACTGAAACTCGACTTCGCAACAGCGCTCACGGTCACTTCCGGAGTTGCACCCGTCTCGATCCGTTAGAGGATACTGAAACCACGTTGGATGGCATCAAATTCTTTGTAGACAGCCAGTTGCACCCGTCTCGATCCGTTAGAGGATACTGAAACTTCGATTTGTCAGACCAGTAAATGATCTGCGACAAAAGGTTGCACCCGTCTCGATCCGTTAGAGGATACTGAAACCTGGCATGGGAAGCATGGCACAGGGGGCTACGAGCAAGTTGCACCCGTCTCGATCCGTTAGAGGATACTGAAACCATACGAGGTCAACAGCCAGAACGCAGTAGCCTATGGTTGCACCCGTCTCGATCCGTTAG
>JAOAHK010000148.1 GCA_026415275.1 Anaerolineales bacterium | reverse complement strand
AGCCTGTTCGCCTATCGTTCGCTAAGGGGAAAAGGAACCCATCGACTGCAAGCTTTGGATGATCTGGTCTCCAAACTGATATGCAGCGACGCCAAGAACAACACAACAACAACACAAAAGGACAAGAACCACAATAATAATGATCAAAGTTGTGTTTTTCTTTTTCTTCTCTTCAACGGGCGGGAAGGGGGTTTGTTCCATGATTTCTTCTCCTGACAAATCAAATTATGCTAATCTAGTTCTTCGTGCTGCTTAAACAAAGGAAATGAACAACACAGGAAGCCAACTGGAACCTTGCGCAGCTAAACCCAAGGCAACCAGCAGGAAGGGGATAAGGAAGGCAATGATGGCTCCACATACTCCGAGCACGCCAAGAACAATACCAATCCAACCGAGGATGACTCCTGCTTTGGCAAGCCCTTCGCCGCCTAAGGCGCCACGGCTATCGCGAATCTCATTTTTCGCCATATTGCCAGTGATTACAGCGACAATGCTACCGATAAAGGGGAATAAAGACAAACCCAGAATGCCAGCAACCAAACTGACGATTGCCATGCTGCTGGTTGGCGGTGAGTAACTGGGGGGATAGGAACTGCTCATGCTACCTCCTGAATTTTGAAATTTAGCTTCTCAGGCGCTCTTGGTTAGCACGTCGCCAGAGCTTCCAAATCACCCAAGAAGTGAACAAGATCACAATCATTGCAATAAGCAATGGGATCACCACAGAAAGGATGGAAAGAAGGGTCGAAAGGATGTCTTCGGCGATACTCACCGGCACATTACCCGCTCCACCAGTGGTAGCCGTAACCGCCGGACGAACAGCTAAAGACTTCACAGCATGGACTGTACCCGCAACCAACAACCCACAAGAAAGTGCCAGTACAGGGTGAATGTCTGTGATAACCCTTGCGCTTGCGGCAAAGATAATGGCGCCTGCCGCTGGACGCACAAAGGTTTGAATGAGATCATTGATGTGATTGATGGCAGGTACTTTATCGGCAAAAAACTCAATGGCAATCAGGACAATCAATAACCCAATGACCCAGCCACTCGTCAAGGCATCCCACGGATGTGAGAGTTTGATCAGGTTGGTAAAGCGTGCCAACAACGCCACCACCAATAAGGGAATATAAGCGTTCAGCCCTGCGCTCGCCGATAAACCAAAAGCGGATAAGATACCACTGAGTGCATCCATTTGTTGTATTATACGCTATCCAGTTCAAAAAGTTGTGTAGAAAGTGAGGTCAATACCTTCTTAACGGAGGGTAAGGCACAAAAAATTCGGTTGAACTCTTCTGCATTGTTGAATTATCCGATGTGAAAACCATCCCAGGTGCCAGTTAATAAGAACCTTCCAATATCAATGAGGATGATTTGAAGAAGAGCAAACCCAAAGCCTGCCCAGAGAAACAACGAGAGTTCTCGCCAATTGGCATACCGGTTTTCATGTCGCAAGACGATCACCCAAAGCATCGTATAGATCATGGTCAAGAGGGTGAGCACACCACCCGCCGAGATCAGGGCAAGAGGGTATAACCAAAACGGGTTTTGGGTGAGGACTAACCCATCAACCCCGGCTGTCAAAAGGAATAGAATAAAAAGTTGACGCAGATTTTTTATGGCTGCTTCCTGAGAAACTTCCTGCCAAATCGTTTGCTGAAATGCGGGATACAGCATGGCAGAGATGACCAGCCCCATCCCCGTGCCTGTGATCAGGCGCAGAGTGTGCTGCGGGGAATAAAGAGAAGGCATTCGGGGAAAGAGAGTGAGATAAGAGTTGATCCCGTCCACGGCAAAAGCCAACACCAGCAAGGCTAACACAGCCGTAACGCGGCGCGGTGGCATGCCAGCACATCGCTTGCTGCTCACCCATTGAAAAGCAAGCCCGACCATTGCACCAAGGTACATCCCCGTGCAACGGACACACAGCGGCAACGGCCGGTCTCCAATATGATAGGAACGGAGATCCATGCGATGACAGACAGCGTAACCAATTGCGTCAGCTTTACCAAGCAGACCCTCTGGCGTGAAGGTCAGAAAACCAAGAACAAGCAGGGTCACCAAAAAAATCAGGGGGAATTTCAAAAACTTTGGGTGAACGAGAGCGCGTTGGAGCAAGCGAACCATGCTGGTCATTATAGAAGGTTTCGGTGAGATTGCAAGGTGTTTTGGAGAAGAATTATTTACTAAAGAAGTGGACAATCCACAGCGAACACAGATGAAACATATAATCCCAATGATTAAAGGTGAGGGCACCTACCATCCGCACTTGTCTTGTCACAGCCACCCTTGTCAGCCTGATATTAAGGATTTCTTAAGTTTTTTAGAAAAACGATTGCTATGAGGTATGATTATAGCTTCAGGAGGTTTATGGCTTATGAAACAATTTACACTCATACTTGCATTATTAGCGCTGGTGTTGAGCTCCTGTAGTCTCTTCCGCAATGCTCCAACACCGACACCCACTGAAACTGCTCTTCCGCCAACCGCTACGGAAATCCCTCCAACTCCAACGACGGCGCCAACTCCACAGCCCACGGCCACACCTGAATTGGTGGATTATGGGCCAACCGGATTTCCATCCCACATTAACCCGCTAACAGGCTTACCGGTCAACGACCCCACGCGTTTGGAGCGGCGCCCATTAGCGATCAAGATTCAGCTCTTCCCGCGCGCCGACCGTCCTCCCTTTGGGCTGTCTTTGGCGGATGTGGTGTTTGACTATTACCAAAACAATGGATTGACTCGCCTTCACGCTATTTTCTATGGCAACGATTATGAGCAGGTGGGTCCAATCCGCTCCGCACGACTGTTCGACGGCGAACTGATCAAGATGTATAAATCCATATTTGCCTTTGGCAGCGCCGATAAGCGCATATTACGCCGCCTGCTTAACTCGGATTATGCCAATCGCTTGCTCTTTGAAGGCGCGTTCAATTGTCCTCCGATGTGCCGCATTGATCCAGGCGGGGGCAACTACTTGGTTGCCAACACAAAGGAAATGGGTCCTTACATCGTTGCTTCGCGAGGTGAAAAGGACGAACGGCAGAATTTAGATGGCATGAAGTTCCAACACGCCACTCCAGCCGGGGGAACGCCTGCAGTGCAGATTTTCACCCGCTTTTCGATCAGCGCCTACGTGCGTTGGGACTTTGACCAAACCAGCGGCAAGTATCTGCGCTTTCAAGACACTCAGGAAGATGGCGGACAGGGTGAAGCCTACGCACCTTTGATTGACCGCGTGACCAACACCCAAATTACCGCCGACAACGTAGTGGTTCTGGTCTTGCCCCACAAATACGAGTATAAATCGGGCAATAGTGAGATCATCGATATCGAAATGAGTGGTAACGGTTTAGCCTATGCTTTCCGAGATGGCTATGCCTACGAGGTGCGTTGGGTGCGCTCAGCCCCAGATGCTCTCTTCACCCTTCAATTTGCGGATGGCACGCCCTATCCTTACAAACCCGGCGTCACCTATTACGTGATCATGGGCACCAGCTCGGTATTGGATAAAAAGGATGGTGGTATCTGGCGCTTTGAATGGCGAATGCCATAAGCTCGTCAAGTGTTAAAAAAGTTTCCTGACTTGTTGAAAAGGAACACGTGATATTTTATGGAAGCATTTTTTCGAGACCCAAACGAACCTGTCTTCCCGCCGCAAGAAGTTAGGATCAAAGCATTGCGCGCCGAACCGCGCCCAGATGGGCAACGGGTGCGAGTTTTTCTGCACATCACAGCCTTCCAAAAAAGGCCAAGCGGAGAGGTGCGCATTCTAAACGCACTCGGTGATGAGCTTGCCAGTGCGAATTTTATTGAAGCCCTTTCACCGCGCATGGAGTTCACCCTTCACCTGCGCGGTGAAGTGCTCAATCCACACCGCTTGCAAGCGCGCATTTTTTACATCCAAGAGCAAAATCAAGAAGAGCAAGCTGAAATCGAAAATGCGCTGATGGTTGTCGATCAGGCTCAAACCGACTTTGACATTTTGTTGCCATCCTAAAGATTTTTTACAAGCAGGGTGGTTTGGCATCCGTGTTGCAATAAAGTTCCAACAGAGATTGACAACCTCCCGCAGGATACGAGAACAGCGGGAGGTTGAACCCCAAAACATAAGGTAACTCGCTTACGGTGGAGCGATTGACTCGCTTGATTAGCCGTGCTAGAATGCCAAAGCAAGATAGAGTAAGCAAACATGCAACCCTCTCCTCCACCCAACATTTCACAACAGCCACAAAAGCCATCTCGTCAAAGCCGGATGCGCAGAATTTTATTGTTGCTGATCTTGATTGCCTTGTTGATCCTGCCACTCGCTCAACGACCAAACCCATTTGTAGCGCGGTTGAATGAAATCCTAGAAGACTACTTTCTCGCCTTTTCCCCAAGCCTGGCTCAAAATAGCAATCCAACGGCAACGATAACGCCGCTAGGTTCTGAACAAATCCCTTCCACGTTGCCGATTGTAACTGTCTCCCCCACTCCAACGCAGGCAGTTGCCACCCAAGCGGCTACTCCGTCTTCCCTTCAAACAATTGCAACCCCGAATACAGCAGGTTGGCTAATCCTTTCCTTGCTCGATCGCGATTTCTATCATCTATTTGCCTATCAACCAACGCAACAAAATTGGTTACGACTGACCGCTGGGCAATGGGATGACCTATACCCGGCAGTCAGCCCAGATGGACGTTGGATTGCCTTTACTTCCAATCGAGAAGGGTATTGGGATCTTTACGTGCTTTCATTGCAGGATGGCAGCATTACCCCGCTAACTCGTTCACCCCAATACGATGGCGGCCCAACTTGGTCTCCGGATGGAAAATGGCTAGCGTATGAAAGTTATGTCACCGATCCCCAAACCCAACAGCGAAATTTAGAAATCTTGATCCAAGAATTCAACCCCACTGGGTTGCAGAGTCCGCAGGTCGTCCAACTGACTTCGCTACCCGGCGCCGATTTTGCACCCCAGTGGTCTCCAAAGGGACGGCAGATTGCCTTTATCTCGCAACAGGCTGGCGAGAACGATCTTTGGATTGCTGATTTGGATCGCATCGATGATCGCTATCACAACCTAAGCGCAGATACACCATCCCCTGTGAAAGCCCTTTCATGGTCTGCGGATGGACGTTGGCTGCTCTGGAATGTTAACAATGAGGGAGTACAGTGGATTGTGCGCTGGGACTCGACTTTACCCCAATCGAAACCTCAGAAAGTAATGCCAGGCAATCAACCTGTCTTAAGTCAGGATGGTAAGGTGCTCTTCAGCGTGCTCACCACACCCCACCATGCCTATTTACAGGTTTCAGCATTCGAAGATAGGCTTTATCAGATGCCTTTACTTCTCCTTCCCACTGAACCGAAAGGAATGGCATGGCTGCCCACCGACTTCACCGCGCCACTGGCAGTTGGTTTTCAACCGGTGACTGGGCTTGAAGAACTTCTTCCCCCGCAGGAGAAAGAAGTTCAAGAACCCCCTCAAAGCTCTGGCCGGCAACGCTTGAAGTCATTGGAGGGTGTTAAGGCTCCCTTTGCGTACCTGCATGAGCAAGTTTTTGAGGCGTTTCAAGCGCTGCGGCAAGCAATCGAAGAACGCGCAGGTTGGGACTATCTTTCACGATTAGAGAACGCTTATTTACCCTTGTCGAGCCCAGCTTTTCCGGGATTCTACGGGGAATGGCTCTACACCGGGCGAGGAATTGCTTTGGAACCAGCCGCTATGAACGCAGGATGGCTAGTGGTCGTTCGCGAAGAATTTGGTGCTGAACTATATTGGCGGCTGTACCTCAAAACACGATTTCAAGATGGAAGTCAAGGAATGCCGTTGCGCGATTTGCCGTTTGATCTCAATGCCCGTTATCGTGGCGATCCACTGGCATATGACCGAGGCGGCGCGTGGATGTCCGCTGCTCCCGATGGCTATTGGATCGACTTGACCGAACTGGCACAGCGCTATGGTTGGCAACGGTTGCCGGCGCTGCCAACATGGCGGACTGCGCTGAGCACCGCACGCTATGCTATGCTTGTCAAGCAGGATCAAATCGACTGGTATGCTGCCATGTTGGAACTTTATCCCGCCGAAGCGCTCTACACAGCAACTCCCCTGCCCTCACCGACCATAACGCCAACGCGAACTACCATTCCAACACGCACTCCAACCTTGACGAAAACACCAAGCCCAACCCCAACCGCTCGCTTGACACTAACACCCGCTCTCTCACCAACCATTTCAGCCACCCCATGAATAGAATTGGAATAACAGGGTTTTTACTCCTAGTCGGTGGGATGATCGCTTGTACCAGCCAAAGTTTTCTGGCTGAGCGAACCGAGAATATCGTCGCTTCACCTCAGAGCCTCGTGACCCCGAGCAATACGGCTTCTCCCACAAAACTCTTTGTCGATGCAACGCAAATAAAGCCTCTACCGATCAACACTCTTGAAGCTCTTCCATTGGTTGATCCATATTCCCAGCCCTTTCAGCAGCCAATTACCGATCCCGTTGCAGATTGGCGTCCGCCGCTCTATCCCACACCCTGGATTCCCACACCCTATGACCATTTTCTGTTCAGC
>JAOAHK010000147.1 GCA_026415275.1 Anaerolineales bacterium | reverse complement strand
CTTGATAATGGGGGAAGCCCCGAAGGAAGCTCTGTCGGTAGGCTGGGCTTTGGATGTTCTGCAGCGTAGCCTGATAAAGCTCCCGTCCTTTTCGATCTACTTCCTCAACCTGATCAGTGCGATCTAGAGCCTGCAGTAAACCGCGCAGTTGCCACAACCAGCGCAGCGTTCCTCCTTCGCTGGGGCACCCTTGGCGAAAGGCTTGCATCACTTCATCTGCAAGGTGGAAAGCTGTTTCGGATGCCCCTGCTTCCCATGCCACTCGGCCGAGAAGCGTTTGATCGTACAAAATGCCCAACTGATCCCCATTCTCTTGATTGATCGCCAAGGCAGCCTCTAAATGGGGTTTTGCCTCTGCCCAGCATCCCTTCAGTACATACAAACTGGCCAAGTCTTGATGATGCATGGCGGCGAAAATCGCTGTTCCGTGCTCTTCGGCTATAGCCAAAGCCTCCCTGAATAATGCTTCCGCCTCATCTAAGTTCCCTTCTGCTATGGCGACCAAACCCAAGTTGCCGCTATGCAAGCCATAGCCATCTTCTATCCCGATGGCGCGAAATTCCCGGCGCACCTCTTCTAAATTTGCCCTTGCCTGGGCAAAATCGCCAAGATCAAAAGCTGCCATCGCCTGCGAAGAGCGAGCGGTTGCTGCGCCGCGCCGATAGCGCAAGGTCTGATTTTTATGAAACGCCTCCTCACCGACCTGGATGGCTTGCTCCGATTTCCCCGCAGTCTGTAGAAGGGAAGCTAAATTGGTCAGTGCGCGCGCTTCTCCGAGCCGATCTCCCATCATGCGATAGAGCCTTGCCGATTCCTCCATGTATTGCTGGGCAAGGGCAAACGAGCCGCCCACGGCGGGCAGGACAAACCCCATGCCCATCGCAGCTTCGGCAGCCAAACCATAGAAGTTGTGTCGCTGGGCGGCCTCCAGTCCTTCTTGGTAACGACGCCTTGCCTCATTACCGTCACCGGCGTAATATTCTAAGTCCCCCAATTGGATCAGCAACTGCACAAAGTGGGTTTGATCGGAAAGAAGTTGGGCGATCTTAATCGCCATCTCGAACCACAAGCGCCCATCAGCAAGATTGCCTTGTTGCATGGCGAGGTTCGCCGCAGCGGCTAGCGCCTTGACGCGCAGCACCGCATTGTCGATTGCGGCTGTCAACTGCAAGGCTTGTTGTATTGCGGCTTCAGCTTCGTTTGGTTCGCCGAGGATGTCACTGAGCCGGGCAATGGCGATCAGAATTTCCACTTTTCGCTCGACCGCCGCCTCCGAAGAAAGGCGTAAGGCCTGTTGAAAGCCATACAGCGCACTGGAGTATGCTGCTTGGGCATTTTCTCTCTGTGCTGCAGCAAAAAATGCTTGCGCGGCTCGGTCGGGACATCCCCCTTTTTCAAGGTGAAGCGCAATTCCCAAACTGTCGGCAGGGTTAAGCTCTTCTAGGGCAGCGGCAACACGACGATGGAAGGTTTGCCTGCGGTGGGGGGGGAGTTGAGTGTAAATAAACTGACGCAGTTGGGCATGAGTGAAGTCATAGGTGCCTTGATCAACTTGGCGGAAAATGTGCCGCTGCCACAGTTCATCGATAGCAAGCAGCATTTCATTTTCTGATAAGTCGCTGCATTTGGATAGGAGCTCAATCGAGAAATCGCATCCGATGACTGCGGCAATTTGGGTAATCTGTTTCCCCTGAGGAGAGAGCGACTCGAATCGCTCATGAAGCGCGTTTTGAATTCTTTGGGGAACAGGGTGATCGGTAGGCGACTCAAAACTTGAATCTGCTTGAGCAAGTTCTACGATAAAGAGTGGTAGACCTTCCGATTGTTCGTAGAGGTGTTGAACAGCAGACTCACTCAGCGGGGTTTGGGCGATCTGTTCTGCCAATTGTCGAGTTTCCGACACTCCGAAACGCTGGAGAGGGATTTCGATAAGATTGTCAGAAGAGCGCAGAGCTTGAAGCAAGTCCCCTAAAGGAGAGGAAGATTCCAAATTTCCTTGACGCGCTGTGGCTAAAACGAGCGTGCGCATGGCAGATTGGAAACGGAAGAAGAAGCGCAGCCATTCTATGGTCTTTCGATCCGCCCAGTGAATATCATCACAAACCAAGAGCAAAGGCTGAAAACTCAAGAAGGCTTGAGCAATCCCTTCGTGGAAGCGGTGCTGTTGCCAAACCTCGGTAAGCGGCGGCGGAGGAGGAGAATGTTCTCTCAGGAGCTCAGGCCGCAGGCGGCTGACCTCAATTCTCCACAGATCGGGCAAAGGGATTTCTGGAAAAGAACGCAACCATTGGGCCACAGCCCCATAGGCTAACTCCCCTTCGGCGGCATAGCAGCGCCCCACAGCAACCGAAAACCCTTGGCGTTCAACCCAGGTGGCAAAGTCTTGAGCTAGAAATGTGGTCCCAGTGCCCGATTCCCCTTTCAAAAGGAGAAAACAAGACTTGCCTCTGAGAGCTGAAAACCAGGCGTTTTTCAGTTCCTGCCATTCCTTACGTCGACCGACGCGTTTCACTTGAGGGGAAAGCGCTGCTTCTGCTTTCCGTTCGGTGAACTTCAGGATTCGGCTATACAGCGCTTGCGTCTCTGCCGTCGGTTCGATGCCCAGCTCGCGTTTCAGGATCGAGGCGCATTCATGATAAGCGCTCAATGCCCTGCTGCGGTCTTCTTTCAAGAGATGCAGATGGATCAACCGTTGATAGAGCGCTTCATCCAGCGGATTGTGACGCAACAACCGTTGGACATGTTCAATGGCAGTTTCATAATCCGCTTTTTCCTCGTAGGAATCGCTGAGTTTTTTCACCGCCGCAAGATAGAACTGCTGGAGTTCTTCACGAAGAGCTAGAACCCACTCATCATAGAAGCCTGGCAGGAATTCGCCGTGATAAAGATGCACTGCCTTCTGCAATTCGGTGATGATTTCATTTTCCGAAAGCGAAGGCGAGATGCACTGAAGAACAGCGCGAAATTCTCCCACGTCCGAGCGGACATGAACGCCCTTTTTTAGCCGAATGGTTTGCTGATCGAGTTCGAAGAACTCCTCGAGCGGCGGAAAAGCCTTGCGCAGCAGATGTAACAGCTTTCGTAAATTCGTGCGGGCTTGCTCTTCGCTAGTCCCCGGCCAGAAGGCCTGAGCGAGTTGGCTGCGTCGAATGGGAAGGCCTTCACTGAGCAACATGCGCGTCATTAGAAGGATAAGCCGTTCAGATTGCAGCGCTTTGACTTCTTCTCCGTTCAACATCAAACGAAAGGTGCCCAAGAGTTGAGCTTCGAGGCGATTTTCCATTCCGAGTCCTCACAATGACAACGTTCTTACCCAAGGTGTGGCGTTCGATCTCTACTTTGAATTTCTTCAACGGAGAAGAAGAGATGGAAAGCCCACTTTGGCGAAGCAAATAGAAGCGATCAAAATTGATAACCCATCCGCTAGTGTTTAGACAGGGGAATGGTTGCGGAAAGGAACTTTAGGTTCACCAATGTTAAGGCTAGTTTTATTATAGAGATAAAAAGCCCTAATTGTCAAGATAAAGATCGCTCATCTTCAGATTTGACAGATGGTAATGTTCGCCCGCCGTAGTCCTCAACCCTAGCTCTTCGTCTGCGGGACAAGAGGAGCAGTCATTACCCCAGACCTCTCCTAGGTTGCGCTCAAAGCAGAGAGGGACATTGGGTGAGAGCTGAGTGTGAGAACGTATTGAAAAGTATCAAAATTTAGCCCCCTTTCCCTGAAAATGGGAGGAAGGAGGTTGCTCCTGCCCTTCGATAAGGTCAATGAACCGCTCAACCCTACCAGAGCAGGACAATCCTCTGCACTCAACCTCATAACGGAAAAGGCGAGCGCCAAGGGTAAATCAGCAGCTCGCACTATCCACACTTACTATACATCGGAGTGCCGTCACCACCGAATAGATTAAGGTTTCATCTCCATCCCCGGTGAGTTGATCAATGCGATCGTTACCTGTCCCCACAAAGATTGTCTGGTTATCGTTTCCGTTCCGCCTGCATTGGGCTGTCCAATCAATGGTATCTCCACCCGATACAAACTGCGTATCATTACCTGCCATACCTTACTGGATCGTGATGTTAGGGTCATAGCTACTAGGAGTGAAATGACTATTTGGTCTGGTTTCCTTGGTGTAGAAATACGCTATAATGAAATTGCGTTTTACGATAATATAGTTATATGGCAAAGAAATCATCTCATCCACAAAGTCGAGGTGCTTCGGCTAAATTACCCCTAAAGCCTGCCAAGGGGGTTGCGAAATCCGCCCAGAGAAGTTCATCGAAGGCATCTTCCCTGCGTTTGGCTTGGATCAGAAGTGTGATCCAACGTTATTTTACACACTCTTCATCTCCAAAAACCAGCCGAAAAACCTCACCTGCGAGTTCGAAAGGTATCACTCCGAAACAAGGGCTCTCGCTTGATCAAAAATTGGATTTGTTGGGCGTGGTCTTCCTTGCTGTAGGCGCCTTATCCTTGCTGAGCATGGTTTCGGTCTCGCAAGGGTGGTTGACGAATGTGTTGGTCGAGGCTTTTTTTGCTGCCTTTGGATGGGGAGCGGTGATCTTGCCGCTATTCCTTATTGCTTTGGGACTATGGCTTATCTTACGCCGCTTTGAGCGCGTTCCTACTCCGACCGTTGAACGAGCGGTTGGCGTTCTACTGCTCTATTTCAACCTTTTGACCTTGTTTCATTGGTTTGGATTGCTTTTTTTGGTAGATGAGACACAATTGGCAACTGCAACTGATTTGGGCGGAGGGCGTTTAGGTGCTTGGTTCTTTCTTCTGCTTGAAAATGGTTTAGGTTTCATTGGAGCAACCATCGCCTTGTTTGCCTGGACCCTGATTGCCCTGATTCTCGCTTTCGATATTCGCTTGGCGCAAGTATTAGCGAGCTTGGCGCATCTCTGGACTCTCCTGTTGGATTGGTGGGATGAGCGGCAGGCACGTCTAAGGAATGGTGAGCCACAGTTACCATATGGAAGCCCGACTTCTGTACCCTCGCTATCACCTGCATCTCCCGCGTTGCGTCCCGCGCCATCCGCTCAAGGCGAAGGTCAAAGTAGCCCTAAGGCAACAGCCCCGGTCATGGTTAGCGGCGAGAGAAGCTCGGTCAACTGGCAACTGCCCAGCGTGCAAGAAATTTTAGAGACGGGTCTGGTGGTCCAGAACTCGGATGAGATCGAACAACACCGTGCAAGGGTGATTGAAGAAACACTCGATTCCTTTGGTGCACCAGCGCACATCGTCGAGATCAACCGCGGTCCGGTCATTACCCAATTCGGGGTTGAGCCGGATTTCATTGAAACCCGCAGTGGAAGAATGCGCGTGCGGGTTGGGAAGATCGCTGCCCTAGCGGATGATTTAGCTCTGGCGCTCTCTGCCCGCAGCGTACGCATTCAAGCTCCCGTGCCGGGTAAAGGCTATGTCGGCATCGAAGTACCCAACGACCAACCGGCATTAGTTCATTTACGAGATGTGATCGAAAGTGAAGCCTTTCAACGCTTGCGTTCTCCGTTGCGGTTTGGGTTGGGTCAGGATGTCAGCGGGCGGGCGGTGGCAATCGATTTGGCTGCCATGCCTCATCTCCTCATCGCTGGCACAACCGGTTCGGGGAAGTCGGTTTGTGTAAACGCGCTGATTACTTGCCTGTTGTTGCATAACACGCCGAGTCAATTACGCTTGATTATGGTGGACCCCAAGCGGGTGGAGCTTTCCAGCTACAATGGTATACCGCATCTGATGACACCAGTTGTGGTCGAACTGGAGCGGGTAACCGGGGTTTTGCAGTGGGTGACGCGTGAAATGGAGGGGCGATATCAGAAATTAGCTAATGCTGGTTGCCGCAACATTACCGAGTACAACGCAAAAGCGACCCAAAGAGGGGAAAACATTTTGCCGTATTTGGTGGTGATCATCGACGAATTAGCCGACTTAATGATGCTGGCTCCCGAAGAGACTGAGCGCTCACTTACGCGCTTGGCACAACTGGCGCGGGCGACGGGAATTCACTTAGTGATCGCTACCCAGCGCCCCTCGGTGGATGTGGTCACCGGCTTGATTAAGGCGAATTTCCCGGCGCGCATTGCCTTTGCCGTGGCATCGGGGGTAGACAGCCGCGTGATCCTCGATCAACCCGGCGCAGAACGCTTGCTCGGGCGTGGAGATATGCTTTTTCAAGCCCCGGATGCCGCAGCGCCAATTCGTCTGCAAGGGGCATTTGTCTCGGATGGAGAAATTCAGCGCTTGGTTGAGTTCTGGCAGGCGCAGAACAGACCCAGCGGCGGGATGGTAAGCAGTGAAGTTCCAACAAGCCTTCCCAGTGGTGTTCCCCTGAAACAAATTCCCTTGTGGGAAGACCTGATGAGCGAGGAAAGTCAGGACCCATTGTTCAATGAAGCGGTGGACATTGCTCGGCGACAGGGACGAGCATCGATTTCCATGCTTCAGCGCCGCTTGCGCATCGGGTATACCCGTGCGGCGCGGTTGATCGAAACAATGGAAGAAAAGGGAATTGTTGGTCCGCCAATGCCGGGCACGGGGACGCGTGAGGTGCTGGATTACGGCGATGCTGCTCCGCCCGTGGATAAGACGTAGCACACTTCCCTAATCAAAAGATGAATGGATAGAGTGGGTAAGGAACATAGC
>JAOAHK010000146.1 GCA_026415275.1 Anaerolineales bacterium | reverse complement strand
GGGATCACCCATAGCATTGAAGTTCGCGTTTGGACGTGCTTTTGGCGTGATCTTTACAATGTCTCCCGTGGGTGCAAGGGATTGTTGAAGGGTGGGATAGATCAACAACGCCACAATGATTAAAACTGCTCCGATAACGATTAATAAAGTGGTGATTCTTTGACGTTTTTGGCGGCGTAGACGCTCTTCGCGCAATTGTTGTCGTTTTGACCTCTCTTCAACCTTTCTACCCATGGTTACTCCTCATAAAATCAGAATACGGAAGGGTATTTTCCCATAAGCTGATTTTTTTGTCTAGGTATGCACAAACAAAGAATTGAGCAATGAGTCACTTGGAATCTTTGACCCGAATGGACTGGATTGCTCTTGCTTATAGCTTCAAATTAATGTAGGTTGCCAGATTGCAAGAGAAAGAATTAACATTTTTTCACCTAACAATTCTATTATTTACAATCGATTAAAGATTTGCTAAAGTATTTGTAAAAGAACCAACGATCAAAAGTATTCAAATATAGGAGGTCCTATCGAAGGTTAACCTTTCACCCAAGAAAAACGCCTTTTTCTGTTCGACTAAAGGAGGTCCTATCGAATATACTCGCTTGTCGTATCTCTTCTGATCTCTGTAAGCAACGCTTGTGAAGCGTTTCCAGCGGCATACGTCCGCTCGGATAGAGAAAAACCGACAAAAGTCGAGAGTGAATCAGACCTGTAAAGAGCAGGTCTGATTTTTTTAGAGGAGCTTAAAAATTGATTAGTGTTCAATGCTCGTCTGCATAAAAGCTTGACAACGCGCGATATTTCTTGTATAATAGTTCTATATAGTCTATATATATAGTATACTTTTCTATGAAGCTAACCAAACGGAGCGAATACGGTTTACGCGCCATGATCGATATGGCTTGCTGGGAAATGGAGAACGGTTCCAAGTTCATCCAAATCAAAGATATTGCCCAACGTGAGAAGATCCCAGCAAAATTCCTCGAACAAATCTTGCTCACATTGAAAAACGCTGGCTTGATCAACAGCCGCATGGGGATCAATGGCGGTTATTATTTGTCTAAACCGGCCTCTGAGATCACTCTGGGACAAATTATTCGAATTTTGGATGGTCCTTTGGCACCTGTGCGTTGCGTTAGCCAAATAGCCTACGAACCTTGTGGTTGCCCAAATGAAGAGACCTGTGGATTGCGCTTGGTGATGTTTGATGTACGTGCGGCGATCTCCAATATCCTCGATCGCACCACTTTAGATCATGTCGTTCGACGTGTCGAAGCTGCCCGAAATGCGAGAAGACAATTGAATCAATAGCATAAGTTTTCATAAATGCCGCTTGGTATTTATTTCGGCGGCAATAAAGTATAGTAAATCAGTAAACTTTATAGACATAGAAAGGAACGAATATGAAACTCAACAGAAAATCCTCTTGCTTATCGGTTGTCTTATTGGTATTCGTTCTGTTTGTCACGGCTTGTTCTCCGTCTTCGCAGGCACCAGAAAAGAAACAGTCGATATCTGTATCCGGTGCCTTCGCACTCTATCCGATGATGACCCGTTGGGCGGAAGAATATCAAAAAATTCACCCAGAGATTGTCTTCGACATATCCGCCGGTGGGGCAGGGAAAGGGATGGCAGACGCGTTGGGTGGAATTGTGGACATTGGCATGGTTTCGCGCAGTATTACTTCAGAAGAAGAAGCAAAAGGTGCTTTTTGGGTTGCGGTTACCAAAGATGCTGTTTTCCCTACCATGAATGCCAATAATCCTGTCAAGGATCGCATTCTCCAACAAGGATTCACTAAGCAAATCTTTTATGGCATCTTTATTAGTGGTGAGATCACTACGTGGGGACAGGCAATCGGTGATCCTCAAGTTGAAGACCCGATTCATGTTTATACTCGGTCTGATGCGGCTGGCGCGCCTGAAACCTGGGCAAAATATCTAGGAAAGAAGCAGGAAGATTTGCTCGGTGTAGGAGTCTTTGGTGATCCTGGTTTGGTTGAAGCTGTTGCGAAGGACCCACTTGGCATCGGGTTCAACAATCTAGGTTATGCTTACGACCAATCCTCTGGAATGCCTGTAACTGGTATTTGGATTATTCCTATCGACGCCAACGAAAACAAGCTTGCCGATAAAGAAGAAATTTTGGACGCCAAAGCGAAAGCGATTGAAGCCGTGGCAACTAATCGCTATCCATCTCCGCCAGCTCGAGAGTTGTATCTGGTTACAAAAGGGAAGCCAAGTGGCATCGTCTTGGATTTTATTAAGTGGGTGCTTACAGAGGGACAGCAATTTGTTAGTGAAGCTGGCTACATTCAATTGACCGAGGGACAACTTCAAGAGAGCTTACAGAAGTTAACGCCTTAATCACTGCTCACCGACACCATCTCACTCATCAAAAAGATGGAAAAGCGTGATTTTCTAAAGTCGAACATACAAACACCAGAATCCCGCCGTGCCAAACTCGACCAAAGGGTTCGGCGGGCCTTTTGGCTCTTTTCAGGAATACCGCTTATTCTAGCATTGCTGATTTTGGTTGCTCTGTGGCTAAAATCACAACCCATCCTCCTGACACATCCGATCACAAAACTTTTGTTTGGTTCAGCTTGGAAGCCACAACGGGGGGAATTTGGCTTCTTGCCATTTATCAGCGGTACGATTTGGGTCACTCTGGTTGCACTGGTGATCGCTGTGCCGATTTGCGTTTTGACTGCAATTTACCTGAGTGAGTATGCTTCTGGACGCTTGCAGCGTTTGGTTAAACCTTTGCTGGATTTGCTTGCCGCTATACCTTCAGTGGTTTATGGCGTATGGGGAGTTTTGGCGATCGTACCCTGGGTACAAAATTCTATTGCACCCCTGCTCAGTCAATGGAGTTATATCTTTCCAATACTTACGAAGACGAACCCTACTGGTTACAGTGTTCTTGCTGGCGGTATTGTCTTAGCTGTGATGGTTGCACCCTTTATCGTTGCCATCGCATATGAAGTGCTTCAGACGGTTCCATTTGGCTTACGTCAAGCTAGTTTAGCTCTGGGCGCCACACGTTGGCAAACGGTCAAGTATGCAGTGTTGCCCAAAGCTGCCACAGGCATTTTTGCCAGTATCATCTTGGGTTGCTCGCGCGCCTTAGGGGAAACCATGGCTGTTTTGATGGTTGTGGGGAATGTCCCGCAAATTCCGCGTTCGATTTTCGATGCAGCTTACCCCTTGCCCGCTTTGATTGCCAATAACTATGGGGAGATGATGTCGATTCCTCTCTATGACGCTGCTTTAATGAGTGCATCCCTCATTCTTTTGATCATGGTCCTTGGCTTAAATATTTTCTCGATGCTTGCATTGCGACATGTACTTAGAGAAAGGGTTTGAGTTTAATTTAGGGAATTTGCGATGAAATGGAAATGGCAATATTTAGAAGAAAAATTTATCCAATTTCTGATGTTGATCTCCTTCGGATTGATTCTCGCTAGCTTATTAGCGATTCTTTTCACGATACTTTCAAAAGGGTTACCCTCCCTGACTTGGGCGATGGTCTCGCAAACCCCGAAAGGTGGCTTTTACTTGGGGAAGGAAGGTGGTATATTAAACGCAATCATAGGGTCGCTCTATCTTGCCCTTGGAGGAACATTGATAGCCCTTCTCTTTGCTTTTCCACTTGCATTGTTGCTAAACGTCTATCTCTCAAAAACTGTATGGGCTGATTGGGTCAGATTTTCATTAGATATCCTTTGGGGTATTCCCTCTATTGTTTATGGGGCATTTGGTTTTACAATAATGATTTTTCTTGGTTGGAGAGCCTCCCTGCTTGGGGGCATTTTAACTCTTGCTTTGTTAGAATTTCCAATTATGACCCGGGCAATGGATGAAGTGATTCGCCGCGTGCCACCTGATCTATCTCGCGCTGCTTACGCCTTAGGGTCCACTGATTTGGAAACAGCCTTCTTTGTCGTCACTCGCCAGATTCTCCCCGGTGTTGCGACTGCAGTTTTATTGGCTTTTGGGCGGGGGATCGGAGATGCCGCATCGGTTCTATTTACGGCAGGATACACCGATCGTATCCCGGATTCGTTATTCAGTCCGGCAGCCTCCTTACCATTAGCAGTTTTCTTTCAGCTTGGAACCCCATTTCCGGAAGTTCAGCAACGCGCCTATTCTGCAGCGTTGATCCTTACCGTAATCGTTTTGGGGGTTAGTCTCTTGTCACGCTGGTTGTCCCATTTCCTCGATCGGTACTCGATCCAGTAGGAAAAGACGCCAAAAAAGGAGAAGGACTATGAGTGAAATCTCTCCCCATATCGAAACTCAAAATTTATGCGCCTATTATGGATCGACTCAAGCTTTAGAGGATGTCTCCATCATTATCCCACGCAACCAAATTACTATGATTATCGGTCCCTCTGGATGCGGGAAAACCACTCTCCTCAAGTGCCTTAATCGTTTCATCGAATTGGAAGAGAATGCCCGCGTGGAAGGTAAAGTGCTTATCGATGGAGAGAATATATATTCACCGTATGTTGAGGTGACAGAAGTAAGGAAAAAGAGTGGCTTGCTTGCTCAAAGACCTTATCCATTACCCATGTCAATTTTTGATAATGTGGCATACGGAATGCGCATTCACCGCTTGCGTCCTCGGCATGAGATTGAGCAGGCAGTGCGACACTATCTACAAGTTGCTGGCTTGTGGGAGGAAGTCAAAGACCGTTTACATGCTCCAGCCTCGCAGCTGTCGATTGGACAACAACAACGCCTTTGTTTAGCAAGAGGGTTGGCTGTGCAGCCGGAAATCATCTTGGGCGACGAACCCACCTCAGCGCTCGATCCAATCTCGGCTAGGCATATTGAGAAACGATTAGTCGAGCTAAAGGAACGCTATACCATTGTTTTGGTCTCTCATATCCTTCGCCAAGCAAGGCGTCTCGCGGATTATGTTATTTTTATGTATATGGGTAAGGTTATCGAAGCTGGAATAGCGCAGCAAGTGTTAAGTGCTCCCCAACACGAAAAAACGCAGGCATATATCTCTGGCGAGTTCTAGGTCGCCACAACTCCTGTTGGCATAATCTTTATTAGGCCTTAACAGGCAAAGCTTGGCGGTACGTTTGCCTGTACCGCCGACCTGTGGATGGTGCCAAGCGGAGCTTGGCGGTACATGACTCCGTAACGCCGACCTGTGGTCGGTATCAAGTAAAGCTGGCTGTACTCAGAATACACCTACTTTTATATATTTCTAATTATTGCCCATTATAATAACCATTGGTGAAAGGATTTTGGGCATGAAAAAATTTGTTTGGATATTCTTGGTTGTAGCATCCCTGATTGGTTTCTTTCAAAGTGAGAGTAATCATGCTCAAACCAGTCTGCCGTTAATTTGTGTTCTTACTGCGGATGGTCCTGTAACTCCTGCAATGCGTGAGTATTTGCGCCGCGGTATTCAAATTGCTGAAAGGCGCAATGCTTTAACACTCATCTTTCAGTTGAACACTCCAGGCGGGAGTGTTGACACAACCAACACCATTATTCAGGATATTCGCGAGAGCAAGGTGCCGGTGGTTGTCTATATCCAACCGCGGGGAGGGATGGCTGGATCAGCCGGGACGCTTATCACCCTAGCCGGGCACATTGCCGCAATGGCGCCAGAGACGACCATTGGGGCTGCCAGCCCTGTTGGGGCGGAAGGGCAAGAGCTTGGACAAACCATGGAAGCTAAAGTCAAGAACATGCTAAAAGCTACTGCGCGCACGCTTGCTGAGCGCCGTGGTGAAAAAGCTGTCAAATTAGCTGAGGAGACCATCGAATCGGCGATTGCTATCTCTGCAAATGAAGCACTGCAAGCCGGCTTAATTGATTTTATCGCCTCTGATCTAGTTGACTTGATCCGTCAAATGGATGGTTTCACTGTCCAGATGTCGGATGGACCGCGCACGCTGCAAACCACTGGTGCCATGACCGAACGTATATCTCCTTCTCTCATTGAACAGATTCTTTCGATTTTGACGAACCCTAATGTTGTTTTCTTGCTTTTGACCATCGGCGTACAGGCGATTATTATTGAGCTATACAGCCCAGGGGGATGGGTTGCTGGGGTTATCGGGGTTGTCTGTGTGGCATTGGCAATGTATGGTTTGGGGGTTTTACCCGTTAATTGGTTTGGGATCATCTTTATCATTGTTGCTTTTATATTGTTCATACTGGAGTTGAACACACCCACCTTTGGAGGCTTAACGATTGCTGGTGTTGCTTCGCTGATTATTGGAGCTTTGGTTTTATTCAACTCTCCAGGTGTACCCTCTTTTCAACGCATCTCAATTCCGTTAGTCGTGGTTACGTCTTCAGTCCTGGGTGTGCTATTTGTTGGAGTTCTACTCTTTGCCATGCGCGCACAGCGGGTACCCGTTCAGATGGGGATCGAAAGTGTTATTGGAAAACAAGGCGAAGTTAAGGCAGAGATCAACCCTGTAGGAAGTGTACAAGTTGGGGGAGAATTGTGGACAGCAGAGTTGCAGCCCGGCCAGAAACCTATCTCCGCTGGCAGCCGAGTAGAGATCATAGGCAAGCATGGCATCCGACTCCATGTTAAGTTAATCGAGCAACCTTCAGAAGAAACGGCATGAACAAAAAGGCGATTCAAGACTATTATCCTGATCAACTCAGTTATTGTTATGGTTG
>JAOAHK010000145.1 GCA_026415275.1 Anaerolineales bacterium | reverse complement strand
ACCACACCATGGTCGATCTGTAACAAATCGATGATCGCCAAATGCTCTTTGGTTTGCGGCATCACGCCCTCATCAGCAGCAATGACCAACAGGACAGCATCAATACCACCCACCCCCGCCAACATGTTCTCGATAAAATCGCGATGACCTGGCACGTCCACTATCCCAATTTCCTCCCCATTTGGCAGAGTCAACCAAGCGAAGCCGAGATCAATGGTCATCTGACGCGCTTGTTCTTCGGCTAAGCGATCGGGATTGATGCCGCTCAATGCCTCTACCAAAGAAGATTTTCCGTGATCAACATGACCAGCCGTGCCAATGACTCTCATTCCTATACAACCCTAGGTGGTTTGACTTGTACGCTCAAACTCAGCCGCCCAAGCATATACGGCGTTTAACAAATTTCTCAAGTTCCGTTCCATTTGAGCGTTTATCACGGCAATAGAGTCATTCAAAGTATGGACACTTTCTTCGATTTCTACCAACTGTTTGGAAATTTTTTCAATCTGTCGCACCAATTCGGAGCGAATCTCCTCTTGGACAAGGGTGTAATTCGTCCAGCGCTTCTGATCGTCGCTCTTGAACGCCACCCATTCCTGACGCAGGCGTTCCTCCCCCAAGCGCTGCAATTCGGTCAATTCGTTTACGCGACGTTCTACTTTTTGGGCTAATTCATCCACCGCCTTTTGGGCGCGTTGCACAGAGCGATTCGAGGCATCCACGGTTTGCATGGTCTTTTCGACATCCTTTGCAAGCTGTTCAAATTGCTCGATCTTTGCCAACCATTCTTTCCAAAGGCGTTCACGCTCCACCTGAATCAAAGATTGCTCTTCGATAAACTTGATCTGCGCTTGTTTCAGCTCACCAAAAGTGCCGTCCAATTCCACAATGCGATTTTCAATTCGTTTGGTGCTGACGCTCGCCAACTCAAACTGCGCTTGCAGTTCATTATAAAGCTTGCGGATTGCCGTAGTCTCCCCTTGCAGATCGGTGATTTTGCGCGCATCTTGGCGGCGATTATCTTCGGTCTGACGAAGCAGACGATTGAACTCCTCCTCTGTTCGCACGAGTTCAGTGATTTTTTCCTCCAACGCATCTATTAGCCGCGACATGCGCAATTCTTCATCGATACGGGTTTGTAAACTGCGACGGATATCCACGAGTGTGTTGAGTTCTTTACGTATCTCCTGAATTGAAGCATCTAAGGCTTTGATCTCGACGCGGTGCAGTTTTTCCGCCTCCTGATCTCGGCGCTGGTTTTCCTTCTCCAATTCCTCAATTTGTTGTTTAACCTCGACCTTAAGTTTCAGGATCGTTTCATCCGTTTGATCGACTCGACCTCCCAACGGTTTCAATCGGCTCAGTTCAGTTGACAGTTCTTTTATTTGTTGGTTAGCGCTTTGCAGGTTTTGTTCCAGATTCTTGATTTTCTCTTCCAAAGAAACGATGGTCGCTTTATCCCGACGACGCTCCTCATCCAACCAATCCAACTTCTTTAAGATTTGTTCAGGTTGCATTCAGACTCCTTTGGCCGAGCTTTCGATATCTTTCGAACTGATTATAGCATGAGCAACTCCGCTGCAACATATGCCCTGCAAGCAGTCTATCAGCTTCCACAGATCATGGGAAAGGCAACCAAGTGACTATTCACTCTGCATAAACGTTAATCCCAGCCTGTATAAATAGGGTAAAAACCATTGGGGAAAAACCCCAGCCAAGAGCAAGGCAACCGTTGATATCGTAAGCAATATGATTTGACTACGTGATTCGAGTGATCCCTCTCGCGCCTCATCTACACTGCGCACTAAAACGGCCATCGCCCGCAATCCACCAATCAACACACCCACACTGCCAAAGATTGCCGCAAAGGCTATGGGTGGAAATTGAACAAACCATCCTTGCCAAATCAACAAATGGATTGGAAATGCGGCCGTCAGGGGAAAACCAACCAAAGTCAAAACAGAAACAAAAAACGCTATTGTCGCAAAGGGGAATTGTCTTCCTAAACCCGCCAATTCTTGGATCTGCAAGCTACCTTTTCGTTCTATATAGAGATTACAAGCAAACGCCAATAATGCTAAGACAATCCCCCGCGGAAATACGTGGACAAAGAAAAATCCTAGAAATGCATTTGGATTGGAAGAAATCAACCCTAGACCGATTAACAAAAAACTTAGACCAATTTCTTTGATGAGAGCATATCCAACCCAGCGACCGAGGTGACGATGATACACCGCTCCAAGGCCGCCAAACAAGGTTAGCAGAAAACCCTGAAAGCTAAAAAAGATCACAATCCATCCAGAGGAAGACAACCAAGGAGTCTGTTTGAGGAGCGTCAGCGCGTAGAGCAAAGTGAAGAATGAGGTAATGAAGGTCACAAACGAAAAAGAATACAAATTAACCCTTTCGGCGACAGCAGGAAGCCAGCTTTGGAAAGGGGCACCGCCGAGAAGCAAACTTAATCCAAGTAGAAGGAGAATGTATATCAAAGTAGCGCCAGGAATCGCCTCAGGATTTGCCTCTGTGCCGCTGATCATCCAACCGGCTAATAGCAGAAACGGCATTGCCAGACTTTGAAATACCCAAAACCGTTTGACCCCTAAAAAAACTTCTTGCTCCTCTGCGGTGAACAGGACAACCGTCATCATTGCGGCAATTAAGATTAAAATCGCCCCATAAAAATTGGGCTGAATCAGAACAGAAGCCGTCAGTGCAACGCCTATCCCCATCCCCAAAGGAACGAAGAGAGGATGAACTCTGGTGCTGAAGGTTCCGATATACCAAAAACCAAGCCCAAGATAGAGAATGATTAAAAACGGACGATCGGCATTTTCTAGGATAAATGACCGTCCAAACAGCGACCAACTGGGTTGTACCTCTACGTCAAAAATGCCAATTGTTAGTAACTTTCCTATGGGTAACAGCCAAGCTACGACAGCAAAGCTCAACGCAAAGCCACTCCCTAGCAAAGCAACAAGCTTTCTCCAACGGATGAGCGGGAGCAATCCAAGAGAGAAGACCATGGGGATAAGTATCCAGATCTGCGGTGCATTCATCGTCATGTTTTCACCCCTTCAATGGTCAGGAGATAAGCCCCTAGAAAAGAAATGCTCAACACTACCCCGGCTAACAAACCGGTCAACATCACCGAAGGCTCAATCACTGCTAGCAGTATTTCAAACCCATTTAGAAATGTAATCAATCCAAGCGAAATTGAAAATGTGGAAGTACGGAAACCTAATATCAGCAGACTGATGCCACTTAAACCAAGGATAGCGATCGCCTGAGGAAAGCGAACGCCATTGAAATTTGCCATCAGGGAGGAAGCGCCCCCAAAGGTAAAAACACCCACCAATAACACGGTCGCTAGCCGAAAAGCAAAAGCTGATAGGGGAAAGGATATTGTTGGAGAAACCTGCAAACTCGTTTGAGAAGTTTTTCTATTCTGGTTTAGATTTGACATCGCAGAACCAAGAATAGCAGCAGCCATCCAACCTTCGATAAACTTAACGAAAGCCAATGTCCATGATAAGCTTTGCCAACAGAGAAAAAAGACACCGATGGCTTGAATAGCCAACGCAATAACTCTCTTACGCCAGTCCTGTGCAAGAAGGTTAACCAAACTTAGTGTCAAAACAATGAGGGCACCAAGGTAACCAAACCATTGTGTGCTCAAAAACTATCCTCCCCCAATCAAGAAGAGAAGAAAACGAGCAAGAACAAACAACAGAACAATTGTCCAAAGGACGCCTCCTCTCCCCTCTAATATATCTTCGAATCGATAAAACAATGACCCTATTTGGCGGAATCCCAATTGAAACACCCGATAAATCCACTCCATGGAAAAAAATCGTACCAACCTTGATGGTAGCCTAAATCGAGGAACTAAACGTAAACGAATTAAAACGACTGTAACAAGGCAGAGAAGCAAAAAACTTAGACCAATAACATATTCCACCCAATAGCGGGTATCTGGATAGGCAGGATTAGAAACTGCTTCAAGATTCTTTCCCCACCCACTATACCCGAGCATTATAGAGGTACCAATCAAACCCAAAAAGGCTAGGCGATAGAGAGCTATACTCCACGGCTCACCTACCACCTCTCTTCTCGGTTTCTCTAAGATCAACCGAATAGTACCCAAGATGGCTAATGCCTGAGCAAAAAAGAACAAAATAATCGAGGGTGAGATCTGATCACGATATAATCTAACGAGATTCCAGAATGGGGTGTAGGGAAGGCCCAAAAGAAGAAAAGCCGAATAACCCATCACGGCAAAACTAAACCGATCCCGCTCCCGGGTAAGAAACAAAAAACTTCCACTAATCGCAAGAATCAAGGAATAAATTAATACCGTCTGCGGCTGCCCCTGAACTGCCGCATTAAAAGCAAAAGACGCGGTACCGATAACCCAAAAAGGTCTTCCTTCCAAGACGTCCGTGCTGTTCATCCATAGAATGAGTGCAAATAGAGCAATAAAACCAAGTAAAACCGCCATCCATCCTTGGTTGGAGAAATATGCCAATTCAGCTAAACGGGCTAGATAAGGCATGGTCGTTAAAGGCGGCACTAATCGGATAATTGTCCCTAGTCCACGGCGAAGGTCTTCCGATTCCAAGTAGGGTAGATGGAAAGGAAACACGCCCCAACGCAATATAATGGCAAATAGATAAGCCCAAGGATTTCCCAAACCCCACAAAGAAAGCATCACTGCAAACGCCCTTGAAGAAAAAGCTAAAATCACCCTTTCTCGCAATGTCGGTTGGGCTGGACGGCTTAACCAAATCGCCAACTCCACTAAATCGATTGCTGCCCAAGCTAGCAGCAGAGTCAATTGGTTGCCAGCAAATATAGCAAACAATCCAAGTCCCACCAATAGTACACTACATGCCCATCCAAAGGCGCGACTCCCTTCCGAAGTAGTCGCTTCGGTCAGAATTACTGCAACGCCTACACTAACCAACGCAAAACCTACCACCCAAGAAATATCATCAGCGAGCAATTCCGGAGAGATAGGAAAAAAATCTTCGGGTTGCCAATTAGCCAAGGGAACAAAATGAGGTAGAAAGAATCGCAACCCTAGTACAAAAAGCCATGTAAGAGCTAACCCGACAAAGGCCGAAGACCACAAAAAGCCCAACCTTACTTTGCGCACTTGTAAGAAGATCAGAGAGGCAAAACTGAATAGGGGTGTCAGGATTGCACCAATTAGGAATATAGATGGGATCATGGATCGTTTTAGATAACTTTGCCGATCGAACGCTGGATAAACTGCCCTTGACCGGGTTTACCAAACCATTGATCTCCGTCAACAATTAACTTGCCGCGCAAAAAGACCTTCACGGGGTAGCCAACAAGTTCCCAACCTTCATAAAGGTTATAATCCGTGCGATGTTGTGCTTTAGCTACTCCGTAGGTAACACGCTTTTGCAAATCCCACAAGACAATATCAGCATCCGAGCCAGGCAAGAGGGCCCCTTTCCTAGGATACAAACCAAAAATTTTGGCTGGATTGGTGCAGTTTAAGGCGATGAATTGGTTTTCAGAGATCCGTCCAGCGCGCACACCATATGTCCAAAGGATCGGTAAACGATCGCCAACGCCTGGAAGTCCATTGGGGATCTTGGTGAAATCCTCACTACCTAACTCTTTGCCAGGAATCGCGATCTCTTCACCTTCATAAACGATCGGACGCGTGCCATCGTAGAAAAAGGGACAATGGTCAGTGCCAATTGTTTGCACAATGCCCTGCGCCAAACCTTCCCACAACCTTTCATTATCCTCCGCCGTCCGCATTGGGGGAGAACAAATCCACTTCGCTCCATCGGGACGGCGCAGATGATCAACGGTAAAGAATAGATACTGTGGGCAAGTCTCCCCCATGACCGCTACTCCTCTCTCCCGTCCATAAGCCAATTGGTCAACTTCGCCGGCGGCATTCATATGAACGACATAGAGCGGCGCGCCACTCTGCGCTGCCAAAGCGATCCCGCGCAAAGTAGCTTCCACTGCGCCCCAACTAGGTCGTGTGTGGGCATGCCATTCGGGAGTCGTTTTGCCATTCCTTAGAGCTTCCGCAACTAAGGTTTCAATGACATCACCGTTCTCTGCATGAAGTAAAGTTAAGATACCGTACTCTTTGGCTATGCGCATAGCGGAGAAGATTTCACCATCACTGATGCGCAAGCGATTGTTATATGCGGTGAATACCTTGATTGAGGGCATTCCCCAATCCACCAGACGAGGCATTTCTTGTGCAATCTTTTCGTCCCAGCGGGAGATGTTCATGTGGAAGCTGTAATCTATCGCAGCCTTCGTATCGGCTTTCTCTCGCCAGACAGCTACACTCTCCTCAAGCGTCGGTTTATCCAACGGTACAAAATCAATTACGGTCGTTGTGCCTCCGAATGCGGCTGCTTTGTGCCCTGTATAATGATCATCGCTGGAGACCGTTCCAAACATAGGTAGGTCAAAGTGGGTATGGACATCAACCCCGCCGGGCATTGCAGTCAGTCCGCTTCCATCTATCACCAGACAACCATCCTCAGATAGGTTGCTTCCAATGCTCTGAATTTTTTCGCCCTCAATTAAGATATCAGCATGATACTTTTCGCTTGCTGTAAGTATATCCAAATTCCTTATCAAGATTCGCTGTTGACCGTCCATCTTTCACCTCACTCAATTCGGAAATCCCT
>JAOAHK010000144.1 GCA_026415275.1 Anaerolineales bacterium | reverse complement strand
GATTCGGCGTGTGTTAACCCACCCAATGGGAGGGCGCAAGGGCATCCCACCTGGCGCCAAAAGCCACCTTTTGTTCACCCAAGCCGAAACTCCCACAGCCCAAGCAACGGTGAAAAAACTTAGCTCACCTCTTCTAAACCACTTTTCCTCCGTTGTGGTTGCTGCTAAAGGTAAAGCCCTCTTTCATTCTGAAGAATCGCCCCAAGAATTGACGGGCGTTGATGCCAATTTTCGCCATCCCTATCACCTTCTGGCTGTGCACGAACCCATTGCGGGAGTGATCTTGGCGGCGGGAGCTTCGTCGCGCTTTGGACAACCCAAACCCTTGCTCGTTTGGCGAGGCGAAACCCTTGTTCACCGTGCTGCCCGCCTTGCCCTCGAAGCGGAATTGCGACCGGTATTGGTTGTGTGTGGTGCGGAGGGAGAGCGAGTCGCTGCCGCGGTTGCTGACCTGCCCGTCCATGTGGTTCAGAACGAGGATTGGCAAAGCGGACAGAGTACTTCGGTTAAAGCTGCTATCCAAGCGCTGGATGACACAAGCGGCGGGGCAATCTTTATTTTGGTCGATCAACCTTTTATCTCAATCCCACTGTTGCAATCCTTAGTTGAGCACCACGCTCAAAGCCTGACACCCGTTATTGCCCCCCTGGTTGGCGACAAACGCACCAATCCCGTTCTCTTTGATCGAACCACTTTCAATGACCTGCTTCGGCTTGAGGGGGATGTTGGAGGTCGGGCGATCTTTGGACATTATCCGCCGCAGTGGCTCTTCTGGCATGACGAGAAACTCCCTTTCGATTTGGATACCCCTAACGATTACGATAGACTGTTGGAGATGGATGAAGGTTGAGTAGTTCTCTATCATTAAGACCTGTCGAAGCGGTGGTCTTAGCGGCTGGGCGTTCCTTGCGAATGGGTGAGCCAAAGCTCGCATTGCCGTGGGGAAATACAACGGTGCTTGGCGCGGTTATCCAAGCTATCGCCGAGGGCGGCGCAGAGAAGGGTTTACAGGGGATCTTGGTGGTTACAGGTGGCCACCGCGAGGTTGTGGAGCAACTCCTCAACCAACTTCCTTGCCCAGTTCCTCTGCGTTGGACGTTTAATCCCCATTACGAAGGCGAGATGGTTCTCTCGCTCCAATGGGGTCTAGAGCACCTCCTGTCCACCACCCAAGCCGCTTTAATCGCGCTCGGCGACCAACCGCAAATCTTGGCCTCCACTGTGTGCTCTATTCTTCAATGCTATCAGGAGAAAGGGCATGCCCTAATTGCGCCTAGCTACCAAATGCGTCGCGGTCATCCTTGGTTAGTCGATCGCTCGATATGGGCTGATTTATTCGCTTTATCTCCCTCTCAAACGCTGCGCGATTTCTTTCTCAAACTTAACGACAAGGTGAACTATTTGGTTGTGGATACTTCAAGTGTGTTGAAAGACTTGGATACCCCTGACGAATACCAACGCGAAAAACCTGCGCAATGAAATTCTAAACCGAGTTGCGAACCTTGCGCCTCACACCCTATCCCAAAGTCAAGTTGAACAACCTCCACCCAACAAGTATAACGGCTAGACTTGGACTTTACATTATTCATGGAACGCTGCTTAGAAGCTCAGAAAACGTTTATAATTATGGCGAAGTGTTGTACCCAGATCGAGGTAGGATGGTAGCCAAGCCGAGTGGACATACTGCTCTGATCGTTGAAGATGAAACCGACACTGCTGAGATGTTGGCGGAGATGATCCGTCTCTGCGGCTTTCAAGCGCAACATGCCTATTCTGCTCAGCCAGTGCTCGATCTCTTACGACAACAAAAACCCGACCTGATTTTGTTGGACATCATCCTTCCTGATCGAAATGGCATTGAGTTGCTGCGCAGTATCCGCAGCGAAAAACAATTCGATGATTTGCCCGTGATTTTGATTTCCGGCAATTGTCAACCCAGCGAGATAGAGAAGGGATTGTTATCGGGCGCTTCTGCCTACCTCACCAAGCCGGTCGCTTTTTGGGAGTTAAAACAAACCATCGAAAAATTACTCCAACGCCAAACCGCCTCATGAATCAAGTCCTGCGCGCCTTTATCGCCATCGAGCTGCCCTCCGAGACCCAAAAGAAACTCGGTCAAGTCATCCAAAAGCTACAAGAACAGCTTCAA
The DNA here is from genome assembly GCA_026415275.1 of Anaerolineales bacterium. Taxonomy (GTDB): domain Bacteria; phylum Chloroflexota; class Anaerolineae; order Anaerolineales; family UBA4823; genus NAK19. Next base: position 4,562 of record JAOAHK010000144.1, on the reverse strand, counting down.
GGTGTTTCCATTCGCTGGGTCAAACCACATAACATCCACCTTACACTGAAATTTTTAGGTGAAATTTCGCTCAACAATCTTGAAGCCATTAAGGAAATTCTCATTAAGGAGTCAGCAGAAGTCTCCCCATTCGAGTTTAGCGTTGGGGAACTGGGCGCCTTTCCTAATCTCAAACGGCCGCGCGTGTTATGGTTACATGTTGCCGCACCGCCGGAATTGCTCTCTCTCCAACGCGCCATTGACCTGCAAACCGCTCGACTGGGGTACCTCTTCGAAGAACGTGACTATTCGCCGCATATCACTGTCGGCAGGGTAAACCGTCAGGTCAGTGTTGATGACTTAACCCGCATTGCAAGTGTCCTCCAGAACACGCGACTAGGTTTGGTCGAAGTGGTGCGAGTGTCCACTGTGACCCTATTCCGCAGTGATCTTCATCCTGAGGGTTCTGTTTACACTCCGCTCGCTACAGCTTCGCTTAAAAAAATCAATTCTGAAAAGAGGTGAAAACTGGACGCACTAGAAATAGCCCGCGAGCTCGTTAACGTTTTAGAAAACAAAAAAGGGGAGGATATCCTTCTCTTGGATTTGAGAGAAATTGCTCCTTTTACCGACTTTTTTATTCTGTGTAATGGCACCAGTGACCGCATGATCCAAGCCCTAGCGGACGCTGCAGTGGAGTGGATGCGCGAGCACTATCGCTTCAAGGGTCGCTTGGAGGGGGAGGGTATGGATGGCTGGGTGCTGGTGGACTTCGGGGATGTTATCCTGCATGTCTTTGCTCCAGAAAAGCGCGCCTATTACAATTTGGAAGAATTGTGGAGCGCTGGAAAGGTGCTGCTGCACCTGCAATAATTTGTCACCTAGCGCACAAGGAAACTTGCTGTGCTAATTGCTGCGCAAGAATCCTCGGTAAATACGAGTGAAAACACAACCCTTTTCCCTTGCAGAACCCCCAAAACAGGTCGGTGGCATCATTAGACAGTGGAAAGCCCTCCTGGGCATTTTTCTTGCCTGGCTAGGGCTGGCTTTTCTGCTTGCCTTTCTCTCGAATCGCTTTCGCAATGTGGAGGGATGGGGGAATTTCCTAGCAGCGCTGGTATTGGCTAGCTTTGTGCTTTGGGTGGGTTGGTATCTGTTGCGTCGGGAAGAACCGCCATCATGGCTTGGCAGATTGTTGGTAGGAGCTGCCGTGTTACGTCTGGCGCTAGGTGCTCTTTGGTTTGTCCTTCTCCCGACGGTGGGATTTGGTTCGCCTGCCGAGCGCAGCGGGTATGTGATGGCTGATGCCTATAATCGCGATCGGGCAGCTTGGCGGGCAGCCAAAAGCGATCTGCCATTGACCAAATTAATCACCGGGCGTGTCTATCGCAAGGTTGATCAATATGGTGGTCTATTGTTCCTCAGTGCAGGTTATTATCGAATCCTTGATGGCAATGCGCACCGACCGCTGCTAATGATCGTCTTGACGGCTGCCTTTTCAGCGCTAGCAGTAATCTTTGTGTGGGGTATCGGAACAATCGCTTTTGGCAGGCGAGTTGCCCGTCTCGCTGCTTGGTTCATGGCACTTTATCCCGAGGCAGTGTTATTGGGCAGTTCGCAGATGCGCGAGGCTTTTCTCATCCCATTGGTTGCGCTCTCCCTTTACGGGATTTTGCGTTGGCTACATCGGCACGAGTGGCAAGGAGCGGCTCTTTGTGCGGTTGGATTATTATCAACATACCCTTTCTCACCACCCTCCAGCGCACTGGCTCTTTTTCTGTTGTTGTGCATAGCGGGGATAGGTGGTGATGGAGGCTTATTGCGCCGCAAGCGAGTTTGGGCGGCGATCTTGATGGTGTTACTCCTGATTGCGGTTGGTATCTGGTTTAGTTGGGGGCGTTTTGCACCGCACAAATACCAGAATCCCTTTTCGATCGCCGCCTGGTGGTTCAAGATCTCCGCTGGTCTACAGACCTATTTGAGCATACAAGATTCTGGTTGGATGCAGAAAATCGCCCGTCCTTTGCCTGAATGGGCGCGCTTTACGTTGATGACACTATATGGGGTCAGCCGCCCGCTTTTGCCGGCGGCGTTGATTGCTCAATCTGCCAAGCCTTTTTGGCAGGCGATCGCTGTTTGGCGGGCGGTGGGCTGGACGATCTTATTGGCGTTTCTGCTTATTGCGCCGCTGCTCGCTCTGCGCCGTGCGAGTGGGATTGAGTCCTCGGAACGGCGGTTCGTGTTGGCACTAAGCCTGGCAGTTTGGGTTGGTATCTTGATTGCCTCAATGCGCGGCGGCGCTGATTTGTGGGACAACCCACGCTATCGGGCGATGCTGGCTGCGCCGCAGGTGCTCTTGGCAGCTTGGGTTTGGGTGAACTACCGTCAACGGCAGGAGACATGGATCAAGCACGTTGTGATTGCCCTTGGGCTTGTTTTGATGTGGTTTGTACCGTGGTATTTGCGTCGCTACACTCGGTTTGTCTGGCCATTGAGCGATTTCTTCGTCACCTTGGGCTTGGGAGTTGCCAGCGCATTGTTCTACGGGGGGATAGTATGGCGGATGCAGCGAAGGCATAGGCGATAAAGGGTAGACGTAGAAACGGAGCATGTCTCGAGTCTGAAAAAAGCGGCGGTATTCGTCCGCCACACACGCAGGCGTCTCCTTTTGTGAATCTACCTTATGCTCCTTTCGCTCTGTGAGCTTGTCTTTACCCACAAATTGGAGGGAATAGAGGTAAACCGACATAGCAACTGAAATGGAAGAGCAGTGATTGGAAGATGAGCAGTTGGGCTGCTGACGAATTGCGTTATACAGAATTGGGGAACAAACGCTTGACGAAGCGGATAATTCGGGTGGTAGAAAAGCTTGCCGAAAAGCACCAAGCGGGCATCCCCAAAGCGATGGCGATTTGGCCGGAAACAAAAGCTGCTTTTTGGCTGTTTGCTTCGGGACTTATGAAGCGGAGAGCCTTCGCGAGGCGCACGTCCTGCGCGTGGAGAGCGGGTGAAGGAAGTATCGGTAATTTTGGCGATTCAAGACCCGACGGAGTTGGGCTTCACCTCCCATCGGTCGACGCCAGGGCTGGGGGTGTCGAGCCGCCTAGCGCAGTGGGGGAGGAAGGTGCCCACGGTGTTGACGGTGAGTTTGAGCGGGTTGCCGTTGGGTATTCTGCACCGGAAGTTGTGGGTGCGGGATAAAGCGGAAGNGGGCAAGATGGAAGCCCTCACCCCTAGCCCCTCTCCCGCAGGGCGAGGGGTGTTTTTGCGATGATCATCGCTCACAGAGTGGACAGAATTAACTAACTTTGGGCAAACCCTAGGGATATAATACGACTGTTGATGGAAAGCAATTCCTAAGTGAGTTAAGTTTTCATTTCATCAAGAGGAGTAAAGCAATGACCATTGTTCTTGACGGCTCTGGTTTGACAATTGAAAAATTGGTGCGCATCGCTCGCGAAGGTGAGAAGGTGGAACTTCACCCGGAGGCGTTAGAACGCATCAAAGCCTGCCGCGAAATGCTGGAAGAAAAAATTCGCGCCCATGAAATTATGTACGGCATCAATACTGGCATCGGCGAGTTTTCTGAAGTAGTGCTGACCGATGAGCAGGTGATGCAATTCCAACGCTATTTGATTTATAACCACGCCGCCGGGATCGGCGATCCAGTGCCCATTGAGCAGGTGCGCGCTGCGTTGGCAAGCCGCATCAACGTTCACGCCCATGGCAACTCGGGTTGTCGCCCAGAGATTACCCTCACAATGGTAGAGATGCTCAACAAAGGGGTCACCCCGGTGGTGTGCCAAAAAGGGTCCGTGGGCGCGTGCGGCGACCTAGCGCCGATGGCGCAGATGGCGTTGCTTTTGATGGGCGAGGGGGAAGCCTGGTACCAGGGCGAACGGTTGCCGGGTCGCGTAGCAATGGACAAAGCGGGAATAGCTGTCCCTGATCTGCAAGCCCGCGATGGCCTGGCAGCGATCAACGGCTCGAATTTGCTGACCGCTATGAGCGCTTTACACCTTTACGACATGAACCGCTGGCTGAAGCAAGCTGAAATCGCTTGCGCGATGAGCTTGGAAGCCTTGCTTGCCAATCTGAAGCCCTACGACGTGCGCCTGCACCGGTTGCGCGGCTTTCCCGGCGCCATCCGCAGCGCCAAAGCGATTATGAAGTGCATCGAGGGATCAGACTTGACCACCGGTAAAATGAAAACCAAAGTGCAAGATGCCTACTCGATGCGCTCTTCGCCGCAGGTGATCGGCGCCGCCCATGATGCCATCGCCTTTGCCCGCCAACAGGTGGAAATTGAGTTGAACGGCGTGGGGGATAATCCTATCTTCCTGCCCGAATATAAGCTGACCTTGACTGGCGCAAATTTCCAAGGCTCGCCTGTCTCCTTGCCCATGGATTTGGCTGGGGCAGCGATCACGATGGTGTGTGTCCTTTCCGAACGGCGCTTGAACCGCCTGACCAACCCTGCCCTGAGTGTGGGATTGCCGGCTTTCTTGACCAAGGGGGCTGGCATGTTCTCGGGCATGATGCTCAGCCAATACACCGCCGATATGCTGATTGTCGAGCAACGC
>JAOAHK010000143.1 GCA_026415275.1 Anaerolineales bacterium | reverse complement strand
GGTATAGCCCTCACCCCCGGCCCCTCTCCCAGTGGGCGAGGGGGACGGCCCTCACCCCCGGCCCCTCTCCCAGTGGGCGAGGGGTGTTGCTATTTCCAGGGGCAGAGGCGTTTTTCTAGATAATCCACGCCGCTATACAAACCGACGCCTAGCAAGCTCATTGCAATGATGCCAACATACATAGCTGGGTAATCAAAAAATGTGCTGCCGTTTATGTAGATATAGTATCCCAATCCGCGCTGGGTTGCATATAGCTCAGCGACATACAACACGGCAACCGCTGTGCCGACCGATTGACGCAAGGCAGTCAGGATGGCTGGGAGGCTGGCAGGTAGATAGACAAAGCGAAACAAAGCCCGCCGCCCAGCACCTAAACTGCGCACACTGAGCAAAAGCTCGGGACGTAAGTTCGCTGCCTGGTCGCGCACCAAGACCAGAATTTGGAAAAATAAGATCAGGTAAATAATGAGAATCTTCGGCGCATCGCCCAAGCCTAAAAAGAGCAACACTAACGGCACAAAGACTACTTTGGGGATCGGATAAAGAAGATAGATCAAGGGGGAGAAGATGCGGTTCAACTGCTTGGATTGCCCGAGGATCAGACCGGCTGGCGCAGCCGTGGCAATTGCCAGAGCCGTGCTGGCGAGTACGCGCCATAGGCTGGCAGCAAAGTGAAGTGGAAGGTCGTCTTGCGTTTCACGCAGGAAGGCGAGGAAGACCGTCTGCGGTTCGGGCAGAATGGGACGGTTGACTAGCCAAGCAGCAAGTTGCCAGATGAGGAGGAGGATAAAGAGAGCGAGGAAAAGGTCTAAGCGCTGTTTCATCTTTGATCCAACTGAGCACGCAAACGCTCACAGAGGGCGAGATAGGCATCGCTCTTACGGTAATGCTCCGATCCCGCATCGGGATTGTCAAGAGTTGTCGCTTGGTGAATCGGTGGCTGAGAGAGTAAAAGAATTTTCTTGCCCATAAAGGCGGCTTCTTCGATGCTATGGGTTACGATCACCAAAGTCAAGTGATGTTCGAATTGCAATTGTAGAATCAGCGTTTGCAAACCCTCGCGGGTGGGTGCATCCAGCGAGGAGAATGGCTCGTCCATGAGCAGCAAGTCGGGATGCAAAACCAATGTGCGCGCAATGGCGGTGCGCTGGCGCTGTCCGCCGGAAATCTGGGAAGGATAGTGGTCTGCGACCGCTGCAATGCCTAATCGCTCGAGCCAAGGTGTCACATTGAGATCCCAATCGACTTGTTTGGGGGCATGGGTGCCGTCTGGTCCGTAAAAGCCGCGGATTTTCAACCCCAGTTCAGCGTTGTGGCGCACCGTTGCCCAGGGCAACAACCCGTAGTCTTACAAAATCAGTCCAGTCTGCGGGCGGGGACGGGTGAGGGGTTTGTCGTCAATCCGCACTTGCCCTTTCTGCGGGAATTGCAACCCGGCTAACAGGTAGAGTAGGGTGCTTTTTCCACAGCCGGAAGGTCCGAGAACAGCCCAAGTGTCACCGCGCTCGACCCGCCAAGAGAAGTCGCAGAAAATCGGCTTTCCAGAAGGGTAAGCAAAAGTGATGGAATCAATTTCAATCATCGTCCAATCAAGTAGTAATTGTCCCTATTCACCACGGTCGGAATCTAGGTTTTCGGAGGGCGGACGTCCCTGTCTGCCATGTTTGCAGGGAGACGCCCGCAACTCCGAAATGAGGCAGGCGAGGATGTTGGCGGTTCTGAAGGTGTTACGGTAAAAACGCACTCGTCACCGAATCGGTATACGAAATGGCTGAGGTGACAATTCCTTTTGCCGTTGCCCACGCCAAAACGTCGTTCCACAACCGCTCATCGGGGATGCCCTTGGGTGGGAAAGGAGGCGTTTGATAACTGCTTGCCAGAGGCGCAGGGATCAGTTTTTCCTCCACCAACACATTGACATACTGCTCAGGTGAGAGGGTTATTTTCATCACCGCTTCTTCGATTGCCGCTAAAAATGCCCGAATCGCCTGTGGCTTTTGGTCAATTACAACTTTGCGAAAGGTGTAGGTGCTATGCCCGTATTCGGGATATTTGGAGTCTTGCAGCAGAAAACGCCCGCCCTGTTGCACTGCTAAGTAGGAGAACGGATCGGGTAGGGTCGCAGCCTTGAGTTCACCAGAGCTGAGTAATGCCAAGCGATCTGGGATTTTGGGAACAGCGATCTTCTGGATTTCCTGTGCCTGGAAGCCTTCCCGCTCCAACAAGCGGTCGGTGATATACTCGATAATCGTGCCTTGTGAAATGCCAATCGGCACGCCTTTAAGCTGGCTGACCTCATTGATGCCACTTGTCGCCGAGACGACCAAGTGGTACTGCGCCGATGCTGGTGTGGCAACCCGCGCCAAGCGGACGATTTGAACTTGGATGCTGTCCTTGTTGTACAGCAAGGTTGAGATGATCTCGTTGATCATGCCGTCGGCTTGCCCCGCCATAATCACCTGATCGCGTTCGGCAGCCGAGGCGACCGGGATAAATTCAACTTGCACACCATAGTTGGCAAATAAGCCTTCGCGCTGAGCAACGATCATCGGAAGGTTATCCACAATAGGCAAAACAGCGATGCGCAAGGTCTCCCCGCCACCATACACTGGGGATGCCTCCTCGCCCGGCGCCGGATATGCGCCGCTGGGAGACTCCGTGGGGGAAGTTGAAACCTCTGGGGCAGGGTAAGGTTGATCTCCGGCGGGAGACGGTTGGACAGCTTCGGCAGGAGCAGGGTAAGCTTCACCAGCGGGTTGTCCCTCGCCAGAGAGCATGGGAATAGCAATGTTGCTAGTCTCCGCTGCTGCTGGAGGTTGATTGGTTGTTTGCGGAGCGCACGCAGTGAGTGAGACGAGAAAAACAAAGAGAATAAGGATCAAGCGTATTCTTTTCATCGTTTTCACCTAAAGATTGAGTTTGTTCCAAATTTGGTCGATGCGCGCCTGCACACTTGCCTCCATTTGGGCAACTTGCGGCCAGGTGCGCAAATATCCTTCTTCGGGGAGCTTCGCTGTGGCATCTATGCCGATCTTGCCGCCGTAGGAGTGTTGGTACGAGGCATGGTCAAGGTGGTCGACTGGTCCATCCACAATGACTACATCGCGGCTCCAATCCACATTTCCTAAGGCTTGCCAAGCCACTTGCGAGAGATTTTGCACATCCACCCACTCATCTACGACCACGATCGCCTTTGCCAGTGACATCAGCGCCAAACCCCATAGACCAAAGATGACCTTGCGAGCATGGCCAGGAAAGCGTTTGCGGATAGAGACCAACACCAGATTGTGAAAGACTCCCTCAGCGGGCATACAAACATCGACAATCTCAGGTAAGAAGAGGCGCATGAGAGGCAGAAACAACCGCTCGGTTGCCTTGCCCATCCAGACATCTTCCATTGGCGGGATACCCACCACCGTGGCAGGGTAAATGGGATCACGACGATGCGTGATGGCGGTGACGTGAAAAGCGGGAAAGTTTTCCACCGGCGTGTAATAGCCAGTATGATCTCCAAAAGGACCTTCAGGGCGTTGATCGTTGGGATCGATATACCCCTCGATGACGATCTCGGCTTGGGCAGGGACTTCCAACGGCTGGCTGACACAATTGACGAATTCGATCGGCGCGCCGCGCAGATAAGCTGCCAGCAGATATTCATCGATATTGGGCGGTAGTGGTGCCGAAGCACACCACATGCTGGCAGGATCGCCACCCAAGACCACTGCAGCGGGGATGTGGTCCTTGCGTTGGGCTTGCGCAACGCGCTGGTGTTCTGCGCCGCCCTTATGGCGCTGCCAGTGCACAAGCAAGGTGCGTTCATCCATGACTTGCAGGCGATACATGCCCACATTGCGCACCCCGGTCTGCGGATCGCGGGTGATCACTTGAGGCAGCGTAATAAATGCTCCGCCATCTTCGGGCCAACATTTCAGAATTGGAAGTTTTGCCAGTGAGGCTTGTTCACCCTGCAGAACGACCTGTTGCACTGGCGCACGGCGCACTTTTTTGGGTCCTAAGCCAATCGATTTGAGTGCCTTGAGCAGGTCTTGACCACGAGTGATCAGCTCTGCCAGTGAACTGGGCAGGCGAGGATCGATCAGCTTGCCCAGGTTTGCTCCGAGTTCGTCCAAATTCTGGACTCCTAACGCCAAAGCCATGCGTTCTGCTGAGCCAAAAGCGTTGATCAATACTGGAATGTCATAGCCCGAAACGTTTTCGAAGAGCAAGGCGACGTTGCGTTTGGCTTTCCCTTTGCAGACGCGATCAACGATTTCGGTGATCTCCAAGTTTGGGGAGACCGCTAGGCGCACGCGCACCAGTTCTTGGCGTTCTTCAAGAGCTTGAAGGAACTCCCGTAAGTCACGAAAAGCCATCTGTCCTTCCTCGCAAAGCAGTGCCATTATAGCACAGGCGCAGGATTAGCAGCCCTGGGTTGATCGGAGTTGCGGGGATATCGACAAATTGTCATTTCTGTTTTATCCTATGCGCATCTGCTAAGAAGGACTTTGATCATGCCCCCTGAAACACAAGTTGAGGTCACTCTAGATGAAACGGTATACGGTGGCGCCGCCATGGGAAGGCTGGCAGACGGACGAGCCCTCTTTGTGCCATACGCCCTCGCTGGTGAGCGTGTCTTGGTCGAGGTTGTGCAAGAGAAAGCACGTCATGTTTGGGCACGGCTGCTGCAGGTGGTGCAACCTTCATCCCAACGGATCGTGCCGCGCTGTCCACACTTTGGTGAGTGCGGCGGGTGTCATTATCAGCTTTTGCCCTATGAAACACAAGTCTCCCTCAAGGTTAAGTTGCTTGCTGAGCAGTTGCAACGCATCGGCGGATTTCGTGAATTGCCGTCGATCGAAGTCTTCCCATCTCCATTTGCTTGGCATTATCGCAACAGTCTGCAATTCCACCTGACGGCGGAAGGCAAACTCGGCTTTCAGCGCGCCCAAAGCCACGAGACCCTTCCCATCCAGCAGTGCTTTTTGCCTCTTTCGCCACTAGTCGATCTCTGGAAGCAGATCGAACTCGATCCTGTTGCCGGAATCGAACGGGTCGAGCTGCGCTGCGATAGCGATGAAAACCTCTTGATGGTTTTAGAGAGCGAGCGGATCGAGACCCCTGAAGTTTTGGTTGAAGAATTGCCTATCTCGGTGGTTCATCTCAGCCCGGTCGGAAGCTTGGTAATGGCGGGAAGTGAGCATCTCTGGATGGAGATTAAGAGGCAGCGGTTGCGCCTTTCAGCCGGGGCGTTTTTTCAGGTCAATATCGCTGTAGCAGAGCAAGTGGTGGATTACCTATTGGAACGCTTGCATCTCTCTACAGACGATACGCTTTTGGATGTGTACTGTGGCGGCGGGTTATACAGCCTTTTCCTAGCCCCAAAAGTCGGGCGGCTGATCGGGATCGAGAGTTCCCCTTATGCCTGCCGGGATTTTGAATTTAACCTCGATGCTTTTGAGCATGTCGAATTGTATGAGGCATCCGCTGAACAGGTTTTACCGCAGCTAAACCTTCAGCCTCAAACCATCCTGCTCGACCCGCCGCGCAGCGGTTTGAGCAGAACTGTTCGAGAAGCGCTGGCACGGCTTGCCCCACCGCAGATTGCCTACATCTCCTGCGACCCGGCAACCTTTGCCCGCGATGCCCATCACCTTGCCCAAAACGGCTACCATTTGGAACACCTTGCTTTTTTTGATATGTTCCCGCAGACGTATCATATCGAGGGAATAGGAATCTTTTGGAGATAACTTGCTAAGGCTTTGTCAGCGGCTCGAACAGTTTGTTATATTCCTCCACGGCAAAGCGGTCGGTCATGCCGGCGATATAGTCGCAAACGGTGCGCTCCAGCCCGCGCTCTTCGATGGTGTCTTGGATGTGGCGGGGTAACATCTGCGGTTCACTGCAATAGGCGTTGAACAGTTCGGTGATGATGCGCTCGGCTTTGGTTTGCATGCGCACCACCCGATGATGGCGATAGAGATTTTTGAACAAGAAATCCTTTAGCGGGCGGTTGCGCCGATACATATCTTCAGAAAAGACAACTACATTGTAGGGCAAGCGTTGGGCGTCTTCTGGGGAGGAGAGGCGCGCTTCTTTGATCCACAGATCGCTGGTATGGACAATATCGGTGACTTCAAGTCCGATCAAGCGGCGAATCATGCGGTGGCGGGATAAGTCATCGAGTTCGGGACCTTTCCATCCCACGCTCTCGACCAAAATTTCCCACAGCGTGATGCCCTCCAGCATGGCAGGAGTGATCATGCCCGAACGTAAACCGTCGTCTAAATCGTGGGCAGTGTAGGCAAGTTCATCGGCGACATTGGCGATTTGGGCTTCGATCGAGGCGCGCAGTTCGGGGTTGTAATCGCGTGCATCGGCAACATCATATTCCGATTCATGTTTGACGATCCCTTCGCGGGTTTCCCAAGTCAGGTTCAAGCCAGGAAAGTCAGCATAGCGCCGTTCGAGGAAGGTCACAATGCGCAGGGATTGTTTGTTATGGTCAAAGCCGCCATAATCCTTCATCAACTTCGCCAAAGCAGCTTCGCCGGAGTGTCCAAATGGCGGGTGCCCCAAGTCATGCGCCAGACAGATCGCCTCGACCAAATCCTCGTGCAGCCCTAGCACCCGGGCGATGGATCGGCCCAATTGGGCCACTTCCAGCGAATGCGTCAGACGGGTGCGAAACAAATCGCCCTCGTGGTTCAGGAAGACCTGGGTCTTGTAGAC
>JAOAHK010000142.1 GCA_026415275.1 Anaerolineales bacterium | reverse complement strand
GGGGGCGATCAAGCTGGCGGAGGGGGTGGAGATGGTGATGCCTGGGGACAACGTGAACTTGGAAGTGGAGTTGATTGTGCCGGTGGCGTTGGAGCAAGGCTCGAAGTTCGCCATCCGCGAGGGCGGCTTGACGGTCGGCGCTGGCGTGATCACCAAGATTTTGGACTAAGAAGGAGACCATCTCAATTGAGATGAATTAATCGACTATGGCATCGAAGAAAGACATTCGACCCGTTATTACGATGGCGTGCACCGAGTGCAAGGAACGCAATTACACGACACAGAAGAACCGCCGCAACGATCCTGGGCGAATCGAACTAAAAAAATTCTGCCCACGCTGTCGGCGACATACCATTCATCGCGAGACGAAATAGGCTAATTGCGCTGAGGCAGAGGATCTGCATCGGAAGCGGTATAAAAGGTGCTCTGCCTCAGTGCTCAGGATACAGGCCAGTAGCTCAATTTGGTAGAGCTCTCGTCTCCAAAACGAGCGGTTGTGGGTTCGAGTCCTGCCTGGCCTGCCTTGCGAAATGCAACGCCGTCTCTCAAGGCGGCGTTTTGTCCGTAAATACTTGACCTGGAGGTCAATGTGGCAAAAGCAGAAAAAAGCATTGAGCGCCGTCAACCGAACGCCATTGTGCGTTATTTTCGGGAAACCAGCGGTGAGCTCAAAAAAGTGAACTGGCCAACTCGGCGAGAAGCGATCAATCTGACTGCGATCGTTTTAGCCGTTACGTTTGCGATGAGCATCGTCATGGGCTTCCTTGACCTGATCTTCTCGCGCTTGTTTGCCCTGATCTTTCAAATCGGTGGATAGAGAACCATTTGGGTAGATAGCGAGCTTAGAACAATGTTGGAAACCAACGACCGAGACATCCAACAACAAGAAAAAGAGAAAGAAGAGATTCCCTTCTTAGAGAATCTGACGGTTGAAGCATCTCCTTCTCCCAATCCCAAAAGCGGTGCAGAAACGAGCGGGGAAGGTGAACAAACCGAATCGGATGGTCGCGCTTGGTACGTCGTCCATTGTTATTCTGGTTACGAAAACAAAGTTCGGCATAACCTTGAGCAACGGATTGAAAGCATGGGCATGAAAGATAAAATCTTTGATGTGGTTGTGCCCACTGAAGAGGAAATTGAAGTACGGGAAGGCAAACGGAAAACCATCGAACGACGCGTCTTTCCGGGTTACATTTTGGTCAACATGATCATGACCGAAGAGTCATGGTATGTCGTCCGTAACACCCCCGGGGTTACTGGCTTTGTCGGCATGGGCAACCAACCCACCCCATTACGCCCTGAAGAAGTTGCCCAAATCCTCAAACGGATGGAAGCAGAAGCGCCGCGCATCAAAGTCACATTTCGGCCTGGGGAGCGGGTGCGGATCATCGATGGACCCTTCAACGATTTTCGTGGTACGGTCTCGGAAATCGATATGGAACGTGCGAAAGTGCGTGTTCTGGTCAACTTTTTCGGACGGGAAACCCCCGTCGAGTTAGACTTTTTACAAGTGGAGAAAGCATAAGGAAAAAGCGAGGTAAAACCTCGTTTGGTGGGAGGGTGTTTCCCTTCACCCGTTAATACCACATAGGAGAAAGGAACTGTGGCAAAGAAACTAAAAACAATCGTAAGACTGCAAATTGTAGCTGGAAAAGCAAACCCAGCTCCACCCATCGGTCCCGCCCTAGCTGGCCATGGGATAAACTTGATGGCTTTCTGCAAGGAATACAACGCTCGCACAGCCAACCGGGCTGGGGAGATTATTCCAGCAGAAATCAGTATCTACACCGATGGGTCATTCACCTTTGTCCTCAAAACCCCACCCGCTTCGGTCTTGCTCAAGAAAGCTGCTGGGATTGACAAAGGTTCAAAAAACGCCCCGCGCGAAAAAGTGGGCAAGGTCACCCGTGCCCAGATTCGGGAGATTGCTGAGCTAAAGATGCCCGACTTAAATTCGCTCGATATTGAAGGAGCGATGAAACAAATCGAAGGAACCGCCCGCAATATGGGCATTCAAGTTGTAGACTAGGAGTTAGTGGGAGGGTTTTCCGACCCGTTTGCACCACAAGGAGAACAAAATGGCAAAACATGGAAAGAAATATCGCGCTGCAGCGGAAAAAGTTAACCGTCAGCAAGCCTACTCTCCCCAAGAAGCGCTCGAGCTTGTCAAGGAGACTTCTTATGCGGATTTCGATGCAACGGTCGAGGTTCACATGCGCCTTGGTGTAGATCCGCGTCACGCCGATCAGCAAGTGCGCGATGTCGTCGTTCTACCACACGGACTGGGCAAGACTGTGCGAGTTCTGGTTTTTGCTCAAGGTGAAGGTGCCACCCTTGCCCGAGAAGCTGGAGCTGACTACATCGTGGACGACGATGAAACCATCGCTAAAATCCAAGCCGGATGGACAGATTTTGACATCGCCATCGCCACCCAAGAGATGATGGGGAAAGTTGGCCGTTTGGGTAAGGTATTAGGACCACGCGGCTTAATGCCCAGCCCCAAAACGGGCACGGTGGTCATGCCAGCGGACATCCCTCGTGTGGTCAAAGAAGCCAAAGCCGGGCGTGTCGAATTTCGCGTTGATAAAACCGCTAATTTACATGTTCCGATCGGAAAGGTTTCCTTTGACAGCGGCAAACTGTATGATAATATGGCTGCCCTTATTGAAGCCGTGCGCAAAGCGAAGCCGGCGGCTACAAAAGGAACTTATATCAAACGGGTCACTTTGAGCGCCACCATGGGTCCCGGCATCAAAGTTGATCCCATTCAGGCGCAGGCGATGGTCGTGCGCGAATAAAATCGGTACATTCAGCTTCAGGCTGTTTGTCCTTCGCCAAAGACAGCAGGTGCCCGTTCGGGCTTAATTTCCTGCCTAGGTGAAGAGACTTCTCTTGTCATCACCCGATTTGGGGAGAAGAATCTTTGCCTGTCGTTTGGCGAGGCAAAGATTTTTTATTAGAAAGGAGGTAAAACCCTTTGGCAATTTCAAAAGAAAGAAAAAACGAGGTGGTCGCGCTGCTCCAAGACTGGGTTGCGCGCAGCGAGGCGATGTACTTCACCCAATTCACCGGCTTGAACATGAAGCAAATTGACGATCTGCGTCATCGGGTGCGACAATGCGGTGGTGAATTTCACGTCGTGAAGAACACCCTTGCACGCATTGCCTTCAAGGATGCCGGGTTCTCTATGGATGAAAGCTTATTCAGCGGCTCCACCGCCATAGCCTTTGCCTTTCAAGACCCCCCAGCGTTGGCAAAAGCCATTTATGAATTTAACCGCACCAACCCAGCTTTGGTGGTCAAAGGCGGCTACCTAAAACAACAACTGCTTTCGGCGGAAAATGTCCAAGCTCTTTCTGAACTACCGCCCTTGCCGGTCATGCGCGGTCAATTGTTGGGAACAATTTTGGCTCCAGCCAGCCAACTGGCTAGGATCCTCGCCGAACCCGGACGGCGGATTGCAGCAGTGCTGAAGGCATATTCAGAGAAGGACAGCCAAGCAGTTACCTCTGCGGCATAAGTCAAACATTCTTCTATGCAGACAGAATAAAAAAACCAACCAAGAATTTATTGAAAAAAGGAGATTGAAAATGGCAGATTTAGAAAAATTAGTCGAAGAACTTAGCAGTTTGAGTGTCTTAGAAGCTGCAGAACTCGTCAAGAAACTAGAAGAAAAATGGGGCGTCTCGGCAGCAGCTCCCGTAGCTGTGGCAGCCGTTGGACCAGCAACCGCCACTGCAGCCCCGGTACCTGAGGAAGAGGAGAAAACCGAATTTGATGTGATCATCAAAGATGCCGGCCCGAAGAAGATCGAAGTCATCAAGACCATCCGCCAACTCACCAACTTAGGCCTGAAAGAAGCCAAAGACGTTGCTGAAACGCCTGGCTCTAAAGTCCTCGAAGCAGTCAGCAAAGAGGTCGCCAACGACGCTAAAGCTAAACTAGAAGCTGCCGGCGCTGTGGTCGAAGTAAAGTAATCGATATCTTTGACCTAATCGATCTTCAAGAAAGTAGGTCGAAATGAATTTCGACCTACTTATTTTTCTCTTGCGCTCGTTTGCTATAGACGTAGATTGTAAATTTACCACTTGAGCTACAAAACTACCCATAAACCTTGATCGCCACACGAACTTTGTCTATAACATCTACTAATCGAAGTCAACATTCAGGATTCACAGGAAAACAAACTTGCCCCTGAGGGAATCTGTGGCTGGATTATAATACGAATAAACATCCGTTCAGCATTGAAATCTGCAACAAGAAGAGGAGATTATGAAATCTCATCCAATCATTTATGCCATTCTGATTTCAGCCCTACTTGGTTTGGTTGGCTGTTCGTCCAGCCCAGCAAACCAACCTCAAGTCAACTCAGACCCTGTTCAACGCGGCAAAGCCTTATTTGAATTAAGTATGATTGGGGAAAACAAAGCCCCTGGCTGCGTCGTATGCCACTCCTTAGAATCAGGCAAAAATTTGGTCGGGCCCAGTCTAGCTGGGATTGCTACCTATGCGCAAACTGCTGTACCCGGTATGAGCGCTGAAGCCTTTCTGCGGCAGGCTATTTTAGAACCGGATAAACACTTGATGGAAGGATACCCGGCTGGCGTCATGTATCCAAACTATGGAAAAGATCTAGCCCCAGAAGAGATTGACGCGCTGATTGCATTTATGCTTACCCTAAAATAAAACCCATTCCTAAGGAGACTCTCATGGATCTTAAGGCTCAAGCTGCTGCTGCCGCTCTGGAATACGTTCAAAGTGGGATGATGATCGGACTAGGCACCGGTTCCACCACAAGTTATTTCGTTGATCTGCTTGGAGAAAAGTTGAAACAAGGCGAGTTGAAGGACATTCATGGCGTGCCCACCTCTGAAAAAACCGCCTCGCGAGCACGTGCATTGAAAATACCTCTGATTAGTCTGGACGAGGTTTCCGAGTTGGATTTAGTAGTGGATGGAGCTGATGAGGTCGATCCGCAATTGAACCTTATTAAGGGGCTTGGGCGAGCATTGTTGCGCGAGAAAATTGTGGAAAGCCATACAAGTCACTTTATTGTTGTGGTAGATGACTCGAAACTAGTGCCCAAACTTGGTACGAAAGGTCCTCTGCCGGTCGAGATCGTTCCATATGCAGCCAAAGCACATATTCGGTGGTTGAACAGCTTAGGATGTAAAGCAGAACTATGGCTGGAAACCGATGGAACGCCAGTAACAACTGATAACGGAAATTACCTCGCCAAATGTTGGTTCGAAAATGGCATCCCAGATGCTTACGCTTTGGCGGAAAAATTGGCTTGGCGAGCGGGGATTGTTGAACACGGTCTATTTCTAGGAATGGCTAGCCTTGTGATTGTCGCTAGTCCAAATGGTATCCGCAAACTTGAGGCAAAGCGATGAAAGTTCGCATCGCACCTTCGATCCTTTCCGCAAATTTCGCCCGCCTTGGGGAAGAAGTTCGTCAAGCTGCCGAAGCTGGAGTTGACATCATCCATATAGACGTGATGGATGGACATTTTGTCCCCAATATTACTGTGGGTCCTCTTGTGGTTAGCGCGCTCAAACCGCTTGCAAGAGAGCTCGGAATTCTCCTTGACGTGCACCTGATGATCGCACATCCCGAGCGGTATATTGATGACTTCACAAGGGCAGGCGCTGACCTGCTCACCGTGCATGTCGAAGCTTGTCCCCATTTGCATCGCGTAATCCAACAAATTCACGCTGGCGGGATCAAAGCGGGAGTAACTCTAAATCCAGCCACGTCCTTGAGCACTATCGAAGAAATTCTCCCTGAGGTCGATCTGGTCCTGATTATGTCTGTCAACCCTGGATTCGGCGGTCAATCCTACATCCCGAGTAGCACAGCAAAAATTGCTCGACTCAAGCAAATGTTAACCGAACGCGCTTTATCGAGAGTCGAAATCGAAGTAGATGGCGGGATAGCCCCAACAACCGCCAAGGAAGTCGTCGAAGCTGGGGCAACGATTCTGGTTGCCGGATCTGCTGTGTTCAACTCCAATGCATCAATTTCTGATAATATTAAGGCATTGGAGTCCGCCATCGAACGAGGAATGGCATAGAAAGGTAAAGGTGAACATGAGCACAAGGGTGTTGGTCATTGAAGATGATGAACAAATCCTAAAGCTACTTAGACGCGGTTTAGCTTACGAGGGTTATGAAGTGGATACCGCCATGGATGGGCCAAGTGGATTAGCCATGGCTCGTGACAATCCCCCCGATGTGGTCATCTTAGACCTGATGCTTCCTGGCATGGATGGTCTGGAGGTCTGTCGTCGCTTGAGAGCAGGAGGTCCTGTACCCATCTTGATTCTAACCGCCAAAGACACGGTTACCGACCGCATTCAGGGATTAGATATGGGCGCCGATGATTATATGGTTAAGCCCTTTGAATTGGATGAACTGCTCGCCCGCGTACGGGCATTATTACGCCGAGCTCAACCAGCTCAACCCCAAATCCTGCGCTTTGCCGACCTTACCCTCGATACAGGCGCCCGGCAGGCTAAACGCGGAGATCGAGTGATCTCTTTGACGGCAAAAGAGTATGAACTCTTGGAACTTTTTATGCGCAACCCCCGCCAAGTGTTGGATCGAGATACAATCTTTGACCGCGTTTGGGGTTATGACTTCGGCGGTGCTAGCAATATCATTGAAGTTTATGTGCGTTACCTCCGTCAAAAACTTGAGGAAGGTGGTGCCCCGCGCCTGATCCATACTG
>JAOAHK010000141.1 GCA_026415275.1 Anaerolineales bacterium | reverse complement strand
TCCTCATCCTGTGGGGGTGTCTCCACCAAAGTCGAAAATGGCGATCTGCTTTTTTACCTGAATTGCTTGGTGATATAATACTCGAGCGTTCCTGCGGGAGGGTATGGCAGGAATCAACCTTGATAGATGGACCCTGAAACATGGCATGGGAAAAATTCTCACCTAAGTTTCTAACCAAACGGGATGAGGATGGCGTCTGGCACACCCTGAACCCCGAAGAAATCGCCGATCGCCTGCAGACTCATTTTGAGCGTGGTCTCAGCCAGGAGGAGGCACAACAACGCTTGCAAGTGGTTGGGCAGAATGCCCTGCAAGAAGCTCCGCCGACCTCTTTTTGGCGGATGCTCTTCGATCAATTCAATAATTTTGTTGTGATCATGCTAATCGTCGCCTCGTTGATCTCGGCAGCGTTGGGGGATTGGATCGAGTCGGCAGCAATTATTGCCATCGTCGTCTTGAACGCTACGCTGGGAGTGATTCAAGAGCGACGCGCCGAGCAAGCTCTGGCGGCTTTGCGCAAACTGGCAGCACCGGACGCCCATGTGGTCCGGGATGGCGCTCGTCAAGTTGTGCCGGCAACCCAACTCGTGCCGGGCGATATTGTCTTGTTGGAAGCAGGGAATTATGTTCCTGCCGATCTTCGTCTGCTCGAGGCAGTGAATTTGCGTATCGAGGAAGCAGCCCTCACCGGCGAGTCGGTGCCGGTGCAAAAACACGCCGCCACCATTCGAGAGAAGGAATTGCCCATCGGTGATCGCAAGAACTCGGCGTTTATGGGTACATTGGTCAATTACGGGCGCGGGCGAGGCGTGGTCACTGCAACCGGCATGCGCACCCAAATTGGTCTGATCGCCAAGATGCTCCAATCGGTGCAAAATGAGCCAACCCCCCTGCAGAGAAGACTGGATCAATTGGGAAAAACCTTAGGCTGGGCAGCGATTGCCATCTGTGCTTTGGTGTTTCTGCTTGGTTGGTTGCGCGGCTATCCACCCTTGGAGATGTTCATGATCGCCGTGGGGTTGGCGATTGCCGCAGTGCCTGAAGGATTGCCTGCCGTGGTGACCATCTCTTTGGCGCTGGGGATGCGCGAGATGATCCGCCGCCATGCCCTGATCCGCCGCCTGTCCTCTGTCGAAACCCTCGGTTCTGCCACGGTGATCTGCTCGGATAAGACTGGTACGCTCACCCAAAATGAGATGACGGTGACACGCATCTGGGCAGATGGTGTGTTTTTTGAGGTCAGCGGCAGTGGTTACAGCCCACAAGGGGAATTTTTGGTTGATGGCAAACCGATTGACCCCAACCAATATCAAGCCTTATTGACTGCTCTGTGGGTGGGATGCTTGAACAACGACGCCGAGTTAGAGGAATTGGAAAGCGGCGATGGCGCGATTCCATACCGTATGGTCGGTGATCCCACTGAAGGCGCTCTGCTTGTCGCTGCTCTAAAAGCGAACGCAGACCTGAATGAGCTGCGGCGTGCTTATCCCCGCGTCCAAGAGATTCCCTTCGATTCTGAGCGCAAGCGCATGGTCACGATCCATGCCCTGCACCAACCGCGCAAGGAAGACCTTTCTCCTTTTTCTGAGCCGACTGCGTCGGGAGGTTATGTGGTCCTGGTGAAAGGCGCGCCGGATATTGTCTTAGACCTGTGCACGCATTACCAAAATATGCAGGACTATGCCCTACCAATGACTGAAGAGCGAAGAATGCAAATCCTGCAAGCCAACGATCGCATGACTCAAGATGCATTGCGCGTTTTGGGGGTTGCTTATAAACTGATTCCAGAGCTACCGGAAAAGATTGAAGCCTCCGAATTGGAAAGAGGGATGACCTTTGTTGGCTTGTTAGGGATGATCGATCCGCCGCGTCCCGAGGTCGTGCCGGCATTAGAAAAGGCGCGCCGCGCCGGCATCCGCACGATTATGATCACCGGCGATTACTCCAACACCGCTCGCGCGATTGCCGAGTCGATCAAGCTGCTTTTGCCAGGCCATCAAGTGTTGACCGGCAGTCAGGTCAACGAGATGGATGATGTCGAATTGCAAAAGCAAATTCGTTTTACCGATGTCTTTGCCCGAGTCTCGCCGGAACATAAACTGCGTATTGTCGAAGCCTTGCGCGCCGATGATGAAGTGGTTGCCATGACCGGCGATGGGGTCAACGAAGCCCCGGCGATTAAGCGCGCTGATATTGGTGTTGCCATGGGCATCACCGGCACCGATCTCGCCAAAGAACGCGCCGCCATGGTTATGACCGACGATAACTCCGCCAGCATCGTGGAAGCGGTGGAGCAGGGGCGGATTATCTATGCTAACATTCGCAAATTTGTCTTCTTCCTGCTCTCCTCCAATGTCGCCGAAATTATGATTATCTTCCTAGCAACTCTAGCTGGCGTGCCAACCCCATTGACCGTAATTCAACTCTTGATGCTCAACCTGATTACCGATGGCGCACCAGCTTTGGCGCTGGCGATGGAAAAAGGTGACCCAGATGTGATGGATCAGCCGCCGCGCCCCAAAAACGAGCCGATTATCAACAAATCTATGCAATTGGGAATTTTGATCCAGACCATTACCCAAACCGGTGCAACCCTGACCGCTTTTGCCATTGGTTTGCTCTGGCATCTTTCCGCAGGCGACATCTTGCCTCCCGGCGCTAATCCGCTGACCTTCATTCTAAGTTACAATTGGCATGGCGTGGATGTCCAGACCGCAGAGACCATGGCTTTTGTAACCCTTTCCTTGTGCGAATTGTTCCGCGCTTATACGGTGCGTTCGGAACGTCAGTCGATCTTCCGCATCGGTGTCTTCTCCAACCGTGCGATGCAATATGCCATGGCTTTCTCGCTCTCGGTTTTGGCTCTGGTGATTTCGGTGCCGTTCCTGCAACCCATTTTCAATACCCACTTTATGTCTGGGCGTGAGTGGGCAGTGGTGTTGAGTTTGGCAATCATCCCAGCCCTCTCCGAAGAAATTACGAAATTCTTCCAGCGGCGCGCTGATCGCCGCCGTTTGCAAACAAGTTAGGCGAAGCCATGCGCTATCTGCCCCTTCTTTAGATTAATTGGGGGCAGATAGCGCCAATGCCGTTTCACTTATCCTTAGACCTTGTTTCTCTCGAATTCGGGGTGGGGCGAATGATGAGGGTAAACAAGAAAAGTGGAACTGATAATTCTTGCTGGCTTCCAGTGGAGGAGGATCGTTGGACAATTTGTTCAAATCATCCGATGGAAAAGACGAATTATCTTGTTGATCTCAAGCAGTTAAGGAGATAGACATGCTTACCATCTATAAAAATTTTGAAGATGGCTTGTCGATCCTCACCGAGCCGATCAATGGATGTTGGATACATCTTCTCGATCCAACACCGGAGGAGATTCAAACCGTTAGTAATTTCGGTGTCCCACGCGATTTTCTCACCTATCCACTTGACTTGGACGAACGCGCTCGCACCGAACGAGAAGATGGCATATTGCTGGTCATTCTGCGCATCCCCTATTACCAGGGCGCTCAGGCGGACGCCCCATATATTACGATTCCTCTAGGCATTATCCTCACCGATAAATATCTCATCACGGTGTGTAAACTCGAAAACGACATCTTGCGCGATTTTTGCAGCGGGCGGGTGCGCAATCTCTCCACCGCCAAACGCAATCGCTTCCTGTTGCGGATTTTGCTCGCCAGCGCCACCAATTATTTGACTCACCTGCGCACGATCACGAAGACCGTGGATTATTTGGAAGATCAATTACAAAAATCCACCCGCAATCGAGAAGTGCTGGAACTGCTCAAATATCAAAAAAGCCTGACCTATTTCACCACCGCCCTCAAAGCCAATGAGTTGATGCTCGAACGCCTCGATCGCAGCCAGTTGTTTAAGGCTTATCCAGATGATGAAGACCTGTTAGATGATGTGATTACCGAAAACCAACAGGCAATCGAAGTGACCAGCATCACCAGCAACATTCTGAGCGGTATGATGGACGCCTTCGCTTCAATTATTTCAAATAACCTGAATGCCATCATGAAATTCCTGGCGGCAATAACAATTGTGCTAAACCTTCCAGTGATTGTCTCGAGTTTTTATGGCATGAATGTTTCGTTGCCGTTGCAAGAACATCCCCTAGCCTTTGTCTTTACGTTATTGATTTCTGTCACCTTGGCGGTGGTCGTGATTATCATCTTCATCCGACGGGATTGGTTTTGAAGAGGTTAAGGTTTAAACGTGAATTGGCTGAGAATCTCAAGTTCTCATCGAATGATTTTCGTCCTTCACGTGATCGGGCTTCTTGCATTATGGTTAGGGTTAACAATCTCTTTTTATTTTCTTTGGGTCAGGGGAGCCGATCATCGCGATTTCTTTCCCCGGTGGGCAGGTATGAGAAGGGTCATCGAAGGAAGACGAGATTTATATTCAATAGAGGCAACTCAGGATATTCAGATGAGGTTATATGGTTTAATTTTACCTCCCAATCGTGATCAACAAGCTTTTGTCTACCCAGCGCAATTAGTTGTTTTGCTTCTTCCTTTTGGGTTAATCAAAAACGTAAAAATTGCAACGGCCATTTGGCAGGGATTCTCACTGATTTGCCTCAGTTGGGTCATTCTGTTATTGAGAGAGTCTGTGTCTCCGAAAGCTCCTTTGTGGTGTGTTTTGATTTTTGTGTTTTGGTTCTATCCTTCTCTGATGATTTTTCAAGGGCAAATAACTATTATCCCCTTGATTTCCCTTGGGAGTAGTCTTGTTCTCTACGTATACTATAGAAAAGATCTTCTCTCTGGTCTGGTCTTATCGATTAGCGTCGTCAAACCAGAATTGGTTCTTTTGCCGATCTTCTGCTTGATCAGCATTGCGGCGCAACAGAAAAGATATTCTCTTTGGAAAGGTTTTTTGATCGGGAGCAGTGGGTTGTTTGGAATTACCTTACTCTTATTAGGGTGGTGGGTGGATGATTGGATACAGAGCCTGCTTCGTTATGCGGGCTATGCAAAGGTGCTCTGGCCAATAGGTGAAATTTGGCGGATTCACCCATTTTTAGCTTTACTGACCCTATCCATTTTGATTTATCTATTTATAAGGCTAAGAAGAGAACCCGTATACCTCATTGCTTACAGCGTGCCTCTCGGAATGCTTTTATTGCCCCAAACGCTTTTGTGGGGATTAACAATGTTACTGATTCCTCTGGTTGTGGGCTGTGGAGGTAAAAGAAATGAAGCAATATTCGTGGTTTGGTTGGTAGGTTGGTTATTTTTGTTTGTCAGATCAGACGTAGTTTCATGGAAAGTTCAAGCAATCATTATGCCATTGATATCTAGTTTGGTGCTTTTTGCTACCTACGTCTCAGATGTAGAAATCTAATTCTTCTTGAAACGGCGATCTAATGGGGTTAGAGATACCTTTCCACATCAATCTCTTGTTGTCATTATTTTTATTTTTCTATCTTTTCTTAGTATCGATGGGGGTAGGTTATTTTCTAGTTAATCGGATATCCAATAAATTCTCTTTAGGGGATCAGACACTCCTTACCATAACATTGGGTTTTGCAGTCGTCGCTTATGGAATCCTATTTCTGGGACTCATTGGCGCTCTTAACCGACTGGTAATTAGCTTTTGGCTCTTGGGATTGGGTGTAATCGCCCTGCCAAAAGGGATAACAATTTCTGTCTCTCTGTTGGGAAAGTTTCGGCAATATATCAAAACCCCGTTCAGTACTCTCATTCCATTCGTGCAGCAAGCCATTGTTCTAGTCATTATCATTTGGGTTTTGTCACTATGGATGGCATTGACTCCTCCATGGGACTACGATGGGTTAATGTATCATCTTGAAGGTCCGCGCCAGTTTCTCAAGGCTGGACGGATTCTCCTCTTACCTGACAACTGGGGAGCAAATAGTCCGTCGATTGGAGCTATGCTTTATTCCATTGGGTTAGTTTACAATGTTGACCTCTTCCCCAAAATCCTTCATTGGTTCTATGGTTTGCTTTATTGCCTATTGACTTTTCGTCTAGGAATTAGATTCTATGATAAAGCGAGTGGAATTCTTGCGTTGCTCATTTTGTGTGGTATTCCAAATTTGCCATTCTTAGCCAGTTGGACGTATGTCGACCTGTTCTGGTCTGTATATGATGTTTTGGCTTTTTATTGTTTATTTCTATGGATTAACGATGCTGAAAAGCAGAATGAAAGACTACTTGTAGGCGGGGTTATGATGGGTCTAGCATTAGCAACAAAATACTTGGCATTGATGTCCGCGGTCGTTGCAATATTCTTGTTAATTTGGAAAATTGAGCAAAAGAAATTACTCATCAAGAGGATAAGTTTTTTCTCTCTGCCTGCATTACTAATTGCCTCTCCATGGTACTTGAAAAATTTGATTTTGGGTGGGAATCCGATTTATCCCTTAATCATTGGGGGAATGGAATGGCCGCTTGAGAGGTGGCAATTGTTGGCTGACCACTTATATAGTTATGGCGTAGGTTATTCACTCCGAGATTTTATCTTGTTACCGATTAATCTCTTTACCAAGACCAAAGAGTTTGTGACTTTTGGAGGATATTTGGATATCCCAAACCCACTATTTCTTTTTCTGCTTCTTTATCCCTTTTTGCACAAAAAGTTAAGTAACTTCTCTCGTCTATTGATTGTGATAATCTTTATAAGACTTTGTTTTTGGTTCCTTGGATCGCAGCAAACACGTTTCCTGTATCCCATATTTCCTCTCCTAAGTATAGTCACATCGAAGATCCTAATTGAGCTAAATAGTGCTCTGCTCAAATTTACTGGTTACAGGAAGATTCGAAGAATAGTATAT
>JAOAHK010000013.1 GCA_026415275.1 Anaerolineales bacterium | reverse complement strand
GGGAACGGTCACCTGGAAACGAACCAGACTGTGGGATTTTCAGAACGGTTCCAGCGGTGTAAGTGCCACTCGTCGGTAGTCCACTCAATTGAAGCATCGTGATCGGATTTACATTAAACCTTCTGGCAATACAGTATGGGTGTTCTCCCTTTCGCAAAGTATAAGTTTTTGGAACAGGACGTTGCTTCACGCTGAATTGAGAGGGTGGTTGTTGCTGACTGCTTGCCGGAGGGACCGCAGTAGGCATGGGAGGAGCCTCGGTAGGTACCGCGGTTGCTGGTTCGGTTGGCGGTTCTGCAGGTGTTGGAGTGGCGGCAGGCCCGCTCATCGCGATAGCGGTCTGGGTTGCAAACGCAGATAATTGTCCGAAGACGTCTTCTGTAGAACCTGGTAGGGGAAACTCAGATGTAGGCGACGCTTTTGGTGCTTTGGAAGCTGACCGAACACAAGACGATAGAGTCAACCCGGCGAGCAGCGCAATGATCACAAAGAGAAATAATTTTCGAGACATTTTAGTACTCCTTCTAAGGTTTACCGCAACTCCTGCTGATTTCCAATCCAGAATAGAATTTTGTTCAAATGCACATCAATAACATACNAGCACATTCTGATAAAAGCGTCAAGCAAATTGCATAAAATAATGCGAAAAAAGTGGGATTATACTGTCATTTTTGTTTAGAACAACTTGATTTGCTGGTCATCAATGAGCCAATCGTTTCGGTAGGAGTAATTTGCGAAGAAATTCACAAAATGTTCTATTTGTACCCTGAAGAATAGGAGTTTTGTCGCTTTTGCAGCGGTTGAGTCCTTTATAAAATAGAGAAAGATTGTCTAATAAAGATGTTGAGACAGGAATGAAGTGAGGTCTTATGGAAACCAACCAAAAAGTAGAGCCTGTACTGCAAGTCTCTGAAGGGATAAAAAAGAAACCTCGTGGGCGGGTGATCATCTTTGCCCGCTGGTGCAAAGGATGTCGTCTCTGCGTCGAATTCTGCCCAACCGGGGTGCTTGCTATGGGGATCGATGAAACACCCTATGTTGCTGTACCTGAGAATTGCACAGCATGTCACTGGTGCGATACGCATTGCCCTGATTTAGCTATTGTTGTTAAGCCAATCGATGAAGAATAATCTAATACCAGAAGGAGGTGGGGGATGACGGTACGTTTAATGCAGGGGAATGAGGCAGTTGGTTGGGGAGCCATCGCTGCCGGTTGCCGATTTTATGCAGGATACCCGATTACCCCTTCGACAGAAATTGCTGAGATGCTTTCGCGAGAATTGCCAAAATTGGGGGGGATTTTTATCCAAATGGAAGATGAGATTGCCAGTTTGGCTGCTTGCATTGGGGCTTCAGTTGGTGGTCTGAAGGCGATGACGGCGACAAGTGGACCTGGATTCTCCTTAATGCAAGAGCATATCGGATATGCTGCTATGGCTGAAGTGCCATGTGTAATTGTTGATGTTCAGCGTCTCGGGCCAAGCACTGGGCAACCAACCAGTCCATCCCAAGGGGACGTGATGCAAGCTCGTTGGGGAACGCATGGCGATCATCCGATTATCGTTTTATATCCAACTTCAGTGTCAGAAGCGTTTGATCTGACGGTTACCGCCTTTAATTTTGCGGAGAAGTATCGAACACCGGTGATTTTGCTCCTGGACGAGGTGGTTGGGCACATGCGTGAACGCTTTGAATCCCCACCTCTTGAAGAAATTCAGGTCATCGATCGCATGGGGACAGATGTCCCTCCAGAATGGTACAAACCGTTTGGCGATACGATAAGCGATGTTCCCCCAATGCCGAGTTTCGGTTCAGGGTACCGGTATCATATTACGGGCTTGTATCATGATCCGATGGGATATCCAACCCAAAGGTTGGATGAAATCAATCCTTGGATCGAACGCGTGCATCGTAAGATCAATAACCATTTAGAAGATATTCTCCTTTACCGAGAAGAGAACGTTGAAGATGCGAATGTTGTGATTGTCGCTTACGGGGCAACCGCACGCAGCGCGCGCCATGCAATGAAATTAGCTCGTCAACATCGCCATCACGTGGGATTAGTGACGCTCTACACCATTTGGCCGTTTCCTGAAGAGATGATCCAGAGGGTTGCCCGTATTGCTCGGCGAATCGTCGTCCCTGAGATGAACTTAGGACAACTAGCTTTAGAGGTGGAGCGGTTGGTTGGCCGGCATAAAGTGATCCGGGTCAACCGGGCGGATGGAGAGATGATCTCTCCCCAGATGATCTTAGATGCGTTGGAAGGAGCATAAACATGGCGAGAAGTGAACACACTGCTTATGCCTATTTGCGGACGACCAAAAAGTTTCCCAATATTTGGTGTGCTGGTTGTGGCATTGGCATTGTCATGGGAGCGTTGATTCGAGCGATTGATCGGATTGGATTGGATAAAGATGATGTTGCGCTTGTCTCTGGGATCGGTTGTTCGGGGAGAATGCCAGTTTATATGGATTTTAATACTTTACACACTACCCATGGACGTGCATTAGCCTTCGCGACTGGATTAAAGCTCGCTCAACCAAAACTGCACGTTATTGTGGTGATGGGGGATGGGGATGCTTTGGCAATAGGCGGCAACCATTTTATCCACGCTGCGCGACGAAATATCGATCTAACCGCTATTGTAATTAACAATTCAATTTATGGCATGACCGGAGGACAGTATAGCCCAACGACACCGTTGGAGTCCCGTACAGCTACTGCACCTTATGGGCATGTTGAACCGCCATTCCCGATTTGTGAGCTCTCGATCGCTGCTGGTGCCACCTTTGTAGCTCGCAGTACGGTTTATCATGCCATTGAATTGGATAAGCTGATCGAGAAGGCGATCCGCAAAGTAGGATTTAGCGTGGTGGAAGCGGTGAGCTATTGCCATACAACTTATGGCCGCATGAACAAGCTGGGCAGTTCCGTGGACATGATGCGCATGTTGAAGGATCATAGCGTGACCCTTGCAGCGGCAGAAAAACTGATGCCCGAGGAACGGGCCATGAAGATCGTGCGTGGGGTTTTACACGATGTTGAGAAACCGGATTATATAACCCTCTATCAGCAAGTGATCGAGCGAGCGAAGGCAACCATAGACGGGAAAGAGTTTCTGCGAGCTGGTCCTGGAGGTTTGGAATGAAAGCAAAAGATCAGACGGGGCGGGTAGAAATTCGATTAGCTGGTGAAGGGGGACAGGGGATGATCCTTGCCGGAGTGATTTTGGCGGAAGCGGCGGCGATTTACGATGGGAAAAATGTCGTTCAAACTCAAACATATGGCCCGGAGGCAAGAGGTGGGGCAAGTAAAGCCGAAGTGGTCATCTCGGAGGAACCCATTGATTACCCCGAAGTCCTTACGGCAGATGTGTTGGTAGCCATGAGCCAAGAGGCTTGTGATAAATATGCCTCGAACCTCAAAAAGGATGGATTGCTCATTGTAGATATTGACAAGGTAAAGCGAATTCCTTTGACGAACGCGATTAAGGTTCCAATTACCCGTGCAGCCATAGAGTCATCTGGCAAGGCAATTACTGCCAATGTGGTTGCGTTAGGACTCCTTGTCGGGTTAACAAATGTAGTAAGCCGCGATGCAATTGAGAAGGCGATCCTAGCGCGCGCACCAAAAGGCACAGAAGAGATGAACTATAAAGCACTGGAGCGGGGTTTTGCCGAAGCTCAAGCGCTTTTAGCGGTAAAGCAAAAAGCCTAGAAAAGCGGTCACAACCACGATAACCGCCGGGTTTATTTTGGTGAAAGTTAAGGCCGCAAAAGCTGCCAAAGCAAATAATGCCTTATCCCAGCCAAGAGAGATGGCCGACTGCCAGCCTAATTTCTTCACACCCCACACGGTATAAGCC
>JAOAHK010000140.1 GCA_026415275.1 Anaerolineales bacterium | reverse complement strand
GCACAGATAACAGGTCTTGCCAGCTTACCCTACCTTCAGGATCAGAAGGGAAGGTTAATAAAACCGCACCGCGCGCTTGCAGGGCTTGCCAGCGCAGGTGTTGTGAGTCCTCTAGAGTGGCAATCCACACCACCCGCTCAGGGTTCTCAAAGACCGCCGCATCGAGTGGTAGGCGCAAGTGGCTGTCAAGAATAACCGGTTGGGGTTGCCTACCATGCACCAAACGCACGGTCAAGCGCGGATCATCGGATAAGACCGTGCCCACCCCCACCAGAATCGCATCGTGCAAGGCGCGCAGTTGGTGCGTAAGGCGCATCGCCGGTGGGCTGCTTAGGCGTAACGATCTCCCACGCTCTAGAGTAAGACTGCCATCTAGACTTTTAGCATAGCTCAAGGTCACCAATGGACGTCTGTGTTGCGCGGCAAAATCTTCCGCCTCGTTCAGCCAGCTTTTGACTACAGAAAGAACGCGGGCGATAAAACTACTCCCGATCGCTCAGTAGGCAAATGACCAGCAGAACTTCGATGATCTTCGTGATCAATCCCAAGGTGGTCGGCGGGTTGGTGCCAATCGCCACCCAAGCCAAAATCGTGATCACTGTATAAACTACAAAGCCGGTCTTCACCCAACGATGATTCTGGCGCGCCAGCTCGACTGGAACAAAGTAAGCAACCAGAAACGCCAGGTAGCCCAACCCATTTAGGATGAACAAAGTATCCGGAAAGAGTAGGGAAAAGTGGATAAAGGCAGTTGCCAATGTAAGGATAATGATAGCGATACGATAGGGGGTTAATTTCATAAATCACGCTCCTTTGGTAAGTAAGATGGATAAGGGGAAAGGGCTTCTAAAGCAGGCTGTTCGATGGCAGAAGGGCGCAAGCGGAGGTGCATCAGACTGCCCAAAATAATTCCCATGAGTGCCAGAAACAGATCCCGAGCGCGCTGCAATAGGGTCAAACTCAATCCCAGTGAGCCTCCAAAACCCAGAACCTGGAGAGCTGTCACTTGGGCAGCTTCAAGTGCCCCCAGACCGCCTGGCAAGGGAGTAAGAAAAGCCAAACGCGTCGCAGTCAGAGAAAATAAGGTCTGGCTTAGATTCGCGTTTATACCTAAAAAATTCAGAGTGAGCCAGTATTCGCCCACCATTCCAAGCCAAATTCCGAGGGAGTAAAGATACAAGGCTATCACTTGCCTCAATCGCTGGCGGATCAGGCTCGCGCTGCGCAGTTCAGCTTTTGCAATGAGATGCACGACTTTACCTACAAAGGATGGCGAACACTTCCAGCGTTCCGCCAGCCAAGATGCGGGCAGAATGCCACTGGATAATGCTCCAAAAATGAGAAACGGTGCACTCAGTAATCCGATGAGGGGGAGCATCAAAGTAGTGGTCAAGACTGAGTTTGCAACTCCTAACCGCAAAATGAACAGCAATCCGAAACCCAAGAAAGAAAAATTTGCCAATAACTCAATCAACTTGTCCATCGCAATCGAGGCGCTGCCTTCGCTGAAGGGCACAGCATGGCGGCGGCGCAGCAAAACCACCAACCAACCCTCGCCGCCAAACTGCGGTCCCGGAGTGAGGTAACTCACACCAAACCCTGCCAAGCGGTAAATAACCGTTGAGAGAAACGACACCCTGAAACCCTGCAAGCGCAAAAGATACCACCAGCGTGCGCTAAAAAGCGCCACAATGCCTAGATTCAGGCTAAACAGAAGGGCAAACTGCCAAAAATGGAGAGCACGCAAAGCCAACCAAACTTCTTGCCAGCGGACGAAGGCAAAGGTCCAAGCCAGCAGCCCACCTACTAGGGCGATCAAGCCTAGAGTCATCCCAACACTTGTCCAGCGCTTGTGCATTCTAGCGTCCACCCCAGCGGCTGCGGATTCACTGATCTTCCGGCACCCAAATCGATGCCACACCACTGCCTAAAAAGAGACAGCAAACAGGCAATGACTAAAATTCCCATTCCTAGCCCGCCAAATGGCAATATACCCTGCTGTAAGCCGACACCGATCAGCAAACAGGCTGCGCCAGCACGGCCTATCAATCCCAAGACCACGGATACCAAACCAATCCCATAAAAAAGCAGCATCCACTGATAATGGGTTTGGGCGCTGCCTAAAGGCGTCCAAGCGACAGGGAATTGAGGTGAGGTGCTAAGCCAATCCCAAAGCTGCTTACTAACCGCGTATCCAACACCAAGACGCAACCCAAATGGCAACCAATCGAAGAACCAACTCTTAAGTTGAGTTGTAAGTTCACCAAAGGGTAAAAGGGCTCTTTGGAAAACAGCAAAATCAAGCTGAATGCCGCACATCCATAGCAGATCACGCCCAAAATTGAGTAAAAAAGGGAAGCTAAAAAACGCTCCTGCCCAAATGGTTGAGGGTGGAGTGAATACCGGAAGCAGAACCGCTCCTAAAAAGCCCATCTGCGCGCCGGCGAAGGCGCGGCGTAAATCGCTGGAAGGCAATTCATAAACCGGCTTTCCCAGTTTCTCCCTCAGCTTGGCGATAAATAAAAAGATGAAACGAGCCATACCTACAATTAAAATCCAGGATGGTAACACGCCATAGCGATAGAGCAAAAGCGAGGCGAACAAGACCCCTAAGCCATCTAGGCTCATATCCAGCCGTGCTCCCATTACAGTCACTTGATGTGAACGGCGGGCGAGATAACCATCAAACAGGTCGGCAATCCCATTTGAGATATAAAGAATTCCTGGTAGCCATGCTAACCAACCGCTGGGTTGGGGAGCAATGATGAAACCAGCTAGGGCAGCGAGCAACCAGCCACGGAACAGGGAAACAAGATTACCCATTCCAAAATAAGGGAAGAATACCCCATCCTCGACCCGGTAGTTGAGGGGCAAGGCTTTCCAAAGCACTGCTAATACATAAGCACAAAACACCCCAGCCACCATTGTCCAACTCCAACGGATGGGCGTACTCCAGTCAATAGCTAGGATAAGGTTCATCCCCCAAAGAAACAACCCGAATGTAATCAAGGTTAGCAGCCAGCGTTTGTGCAAAGCGCCCATTTGCTCTGCTGCAGCGTCAGTTTTTTGATTCATTTACCGCTTTCCGATCCGTCTATTCGATTGCAAAATTCCGACTACTTTACGTAACATTGCTAAATTTTATCACGGCTGAGCAGCATCACAATTCCCTGTCCAACCCAATCTCGCCCAAACCCCGCGGTGATCAGAAACACCATCAAAATCTGCTAATCCAGCATGGGTGGCGCGAAAATGAGAGGTGTAGAAAATGTAATCTATGCGCAAGAGCCATTGCGGCACGGAGACGCCGAAGAACTGCGGGCGTGAACTGCCGGGTCCATCGCTGCCAGGGAAGGTATGCCCTAACCCCCATCCACTCACTTGCCAGGCGTCTTCTAACTTTTGGCGCAATATGCGATAGGAATCGCTCAACGGCACACTGTTAGTATCTCCAGCAACAATAAACGGCCTTCCAGGGGCAATTTGGTCGCGGATCCACTGCGCCTGAGATTGGCGCAACGCATTGGTTTGGTTAATGTGTTCAGCGTTAAGGAAGTTGGTCGGCGACATATGGATATTCATCAAATAAATTGCACAATTTTGCCATTCCAAGCGCAACCATTGTGGTTCACCCACCCAGCCTAGCTGGGGAACCTTGCCAGCGCTTCTCAAGGGAAACTTGCTCAACGTTCCCATACCGTTGACACCCACTTGCGCATCCAAGGCGCGAGAAGGATATTGATCGGCAAGCTGGGTTTCTAGCGAGGCTGCTAATTCAGGATTGAGTTCTTGTAAGAACACTACGTCAGCATCCATTTGGCGAATGATTTCCACCTGCGACCCAACTTCCTCGTTCCACCCCAGTACATTATAAGGGAGAACAACCAGCTCCGATTGAATGGGCTGGGAGAATTTGGGGGAGAACGCTTGTCCCCATAAAACCCAAAATACCCCTCCATTGAGCGCCGCTAAGGTAAGCAAGGGGATTTGACGCTGTCTAATCCCCCAAGCAATTGCAAAGGGCAGCGGTATAAAAGCATAGATCGCTAACATGGTAAACAGTGAAACATAAGCAAAGCGATCTCCACTCAGTTGGTAGAGAATAAACCAGCTCAATAGAGCAACAAGATAAATAAAGGCCAACCCATCTAAAAGGTGATATCCGAGCTTAGAGTTGTTGAGCATGGATATATGGTTCTGCCGCGCCATTTTCACCGAATTATTCTACCGCATCCATCTGCGAATATTGGTAAAAGCACTTTTACAGAAGTATTTCGAGATGGCGGAGAGCGGTGGTGCTCGTCGTCCGTGCTTGCAGGGGAGACACCCACAATTCCAAACTCAATTAAAAGTCGGATGCCCTCGTTCGCCATCCGTCGGACTGATCTAGCTGGTTCACAAGAATCTTTCTTGACGACTTCCCAATGTCTATGGTAAAATTATCGATAATCTTTAATCGATAATTGTTTCTATGATCATTTTGTCCCTCCTTCCCAATCGTTCAAACGGAGAGTGCTACCCAACCCATAATAAAGACCTTTTCCACCCCCCATCTTCCAATCCACCATCTTATTCTAAAAAAGGAGGCCCCCATGTTTGATACAAGCGAAGTTCTGGCAACCTTCTACGGCGACGAGAGCTTTCCCGTCGAGTGGAAGAATGAAGAAGAGAAGAAACTCTTCTGGTTTTATGACGATAACCATGTCCCTAACCCCGTTTCGCCCATGTATTTCAGCCTGCACGGTTGGTGGGGACCCACCCTCGATTACATGTATCGCCGCTTTGGCTTTCCCATTGGTTGCGCCTGGAATGGGAAAAAGGTCAACGGATATGTCTATACCGCCATCAGCCCGCGCGATCCCAACGAAGCTGCTCTCATCGGCCCTTATTATGGCTGGATTATGCCCACCTACGCTGAGAACTTCCTCGATTGGTGGCAACAACGCTACCTCCCTGAAATCAAACGCAATTTTGAGTATCTAGATACTTACGACACAAAAAATGCCTCCCTCCAAGACCTCATGGTCTTCCTAGAAGAAGCCATTGACATCCAAGAGCGTCATTTCCGCCTGCACTGGATTTTGAATCTGGCTCAATTCCAAGCCTCGCTCACCTTCCAAATTCTCGCTAAGGAACTGATCCCCGATGTCGAAGGGTCACTCCTCGGACGCATCCTGATCTCCCTTGAAGACCGAAACTGGGATTCGGTGCGCGAACTATGGAAACTCAAAGAAGAGGTCAAAGCCAATCCAGAACTCAAGCAGATCTTTGACAGCAAAGAGACTGCCTCGGCGATTATCCCCGCCCTGCAAGCTACCCCTGCCGGGCGCGCCTTCATGGAGAAAGTGCAAGCTTATCTGAAAGAATACGGTTACAAACCGCTCTATACCCACGAATATATCTACAAGCTCTGGGTCGAAGACCCCACCCCCTGCGTGGAGACAATCAAGGGCTATCTCGTCTCGGACTATAATTTCCCCGAAGAATATGAGAAAATCAAGAACGATCAGCAATCGGCTATGCAAGAACTGCTGGCAAAGGTGCCGGCCGATGCGCCCGCCGAGAAAAAAGCAGCCTTGCAAGAAGCCATGCGTCTTGCCGTCAAGATGATGCCCCTCACCCCTGATCATCACTTCTACTTCGATCAAGGCACATTCGCCCGTATGAGGTTAGTGCTGCTAGCGATTGGGCGCAAGATGGTCGAGATGGGCTTGCTGCGCGACCCAGAAGATATCTTTTTCCTTGAGTACGATCAATTGCGCTACTATGTGGCGAACCCCAAGACAGAGGCGAATCCTAACGGCTATGATGGGATTAGCGTTATCAAAGAAGCGCGGCGCAAATGGGAAGATGCCTTCAAGATCACACCGCGCGATTGGGTCGGCACGGTGACGCGCTGGAACATGTACGAGGAAATCTACCACACCTTGTGGGGCTATCCGGAACGCTTCGAGCGCGCTCGTGAGGGTAAGAAGGAAGCCGCCGATAAGGTAATTGGCTTGCCGGCTGCGGCAGGCGTCGCCGAAGGATATGCCCGCATCGTCAAGAGTCCAGATGAGTTCGATCAGGTCAAGCGTGGCGAGATCATGGTGTGCTTGATGACCAACCCGGCGTGGGTGATCGTCTTCTCGAAGATCAAGGGCGTGGTCACCGATGCTGGCGGCGTGCTTTCTCACACAGCGGTGGTCTCGCGCGAGTTTGGCATTCCGGCAGTGGTCGGCACCGGCGATGCAACGCGGCGGATCAAGACTGGCGATCGCGTGCGCGTGAACGGTTTTACCGGCGTGGTGGAGATTTTGGAGACAGCGTAGAAAGTGGAATGCCCTCACCCCCGGCCCCTCTCCCTTTGGGAGAGGGGGAAGAATAGTTTTTGGAGGTATTGATGAATCCGTTTATCGGTAATCGCCTATATATTGATTTGAGCAGCGGGGAGACTCGCATCGAACCGCAAGACCCGGTGTTCAGCCGCAAGTTCTTGGGCGGACGCGGCTTTACCTCGCGTCTGAACTACGAGCTAAACCCGAAAGATCTCGATCCCCTTAGCCCCGAGAATGTGCTGGTCATAGCCCCTGGTGCCCTGAGCGGTTCTCCGGCTTTTTCCAGCGCCCGCTTTGTGGTTGGCACCCGTTCACCACTCACGGGAATATTCGGCGATGCCAATGGCGGTGGCTTTTGGGGTGCATACCTGCGCCGCGCTGGTTTCAGCGCAGTTATCTTGCGCAGCAAAGCGGAGAAGCCGGTCTATATCCGCATCGACGACCAATCCGTTTCAATCCATGATGCTAGCCACCTGTGGGGCAAGGACACCCATGAAACTACCGATCTCCTCCAAGC
>JAOAHK010000139.1 GCA_026415275.1 Anaerolineales bacterium | reverse complement strand
CCGCTGATAAAATAGTAGATGATTGAAATACGAGAAAGGTAAGGACAATATGGCAAGAGTATTCGATGTCATTGAATATCCTAATGAAATGAAAGACGAACTCGTACACCGCTTTCCCGAAAGCGGTCCCGGAGACTTTCGGATTGGTTCCCAAGTCATCGTTCGGGAGACCCAAACTGCCGTATTCTTCCGTGATGGTAACGCGCTGGATGTCTTCGGACCCGGACGACACACAATTACCACCCTGAATATCCCTCTGCTCATCGAAAGAATCGGTAAAGCCTTTTTCAACGAACGGACTCCTTTCCCTGCAGAAGTTTATTTCGTCTCCATGCGTGAATTTGTCAATCGCAAATGGGGCACTCCGCAACCGATTATTGTGCGCAATCCCAACATGGGTTTAGGAGTGGCATTGCTTCAAGGTTTTGGCACCTATGGATTCCAAGTCAAAGACCCTCAACAATTTGTTACTCAAATTGTCGGTGCACAGGGAAAATATCTTATCAGCGATATTGAAGACCGCCTGCGTTCCATTTTACTTTCAAAACTGAGCGATCTACTAGGTGAAACTGCCTCAAAACATAGCGTACCAGAATTAATTGGCTTGACGGAAGAGTTGAGTGCTGGTGTGCGAGCCAAAGCTCAAGACGATTTTTTAGCATTGGGCTTAACCCTTAAGGCTTTTTATATCGAAAACCTAAAACCGTCCACAAAATCTGCTGAGGAGCTGCGCGCAATGGGTATGTTGGATATGGCAACCTATACCCAATTGCAAGCTGCCGATGCCCTGCGCGAGGCAGCCCAAAACCCTAGCGGCGGCGCGGGTCTCACCGCTGGAATCGGCGCTGGAATGGGCATTGGAAACGTGCTAAGTCAATCTCTACAGGGAATGCAACCCGGTCAATCTGCCGCACAAGCGCCATCACCATCACCAACACCCCCAGCAATTCCACCTGTCATGACGCCAAGCGAAGCTGCAGCGTTCTTGCGGGTTTCAGAAGAAGATGTCATCGCCGCCATCAATGCTGGGGAGCTAAAAGCCAAAAAGATCGGCAACGCCTATCGCATTAGTAAAGAAGCATTGGAGGAATTTCTAAAAGGGTAAAGGCGAGCTCAAATCCTCCAGTAAAAAACTAATAGCGTACTGCCATATTTACGCCGATCAAATTCTGTAAGCTGATTGACATCCACGCTCTTAGAAAGGTTTTCGTATTCCACGGGATGGATTTGGACAATACACCATCCATCCTTGTCTAACCATTTACTATTACGGTTGATAATCTCCAACGTCTTTATCCAGAGACGTTGGTACTGTGGTGGAGCAATATATATATAATCAAATGTCCGATCGGCTGGTTTTTCTAGCTCACGCAGAACATCAGCCTGGATTACTTGCGCATTTTGGGCTAGACCAGTCAGCCTCAAATTCTCATGGATGGTCTGAATTGCTTTGCGATTTAGATCATAGAAACGAACAAAAGCGGCACCTCGGCTAAGGGCTTCAATCCCAACACTGCCAGTTCCAGCAAAACAATCCAACAAGCTAGCGCCTTCAATATCCGCTCCGATGATATTGAAAAGCGCCTCTTTTGTGCGATCAGTGATTGGTCGAGTCGTATCACCTGGAACCGACTTCAGTTGCCGACCTTTTGCCTTTCCTGCGATAACGCGCATTCTCTAAGAACGTTCTACGCTTTGGCGCGCCGCCATGATATTTCCATATGGGGCCGTGATCGGGACAACACAACCAGTGCCAAGGATAAACCGTTCGCCATCCGTAGCTTCGATAGCTTTTCGGGCTTGCACAGTAATCTCTTCTGGGGTTCCGAGCACCAAAGCTGTATAACGTAACAAGCCACCACATACAACCCCCTTGTATCGTTTCTTCGCCTCAATCAAACTTGGTGGGGTTTCTTGATCATGCCAATTGATCACTTGAACGGGCAAATCTACAAAGAGATCGAACATGATGTCTTCTCCGTGCAGATGCAGCATATTGAACCAAAAAGGTTTCGCTGCCTCAAGCACTTCTAAATCGTATGTCAAACCGAACTCCCGATATTCCTCCTCGCTCATCATCCCGTACTGAGCATGCTGCACAGCATAGAAAATCCCATCGATCCCTGTTTTACGAGCTTCTTCTATAAATCGGATGGTTGTTTCGGTGATGGTTTTCAGTCCCTGCTTGAATGCGTCAGGGTACTTTCGCATCCACATGAGAACTTTATTACGAGAAGCTAAATTTTTCGCTTGAGTCAAAGGGTTGAAAATTGTTTGGATGACAGGAGTTTCTTTGCCCAATTCTGCCACAATTGCCTTAAGGCATACCAATTGTTTACCCAACCAACCTTTTGTTGGATCTAAAATGGGTAAACTTGTCCAATCCTCCGCTTTTTGAATAGGATATTTGATATAATCCCTTGTCCCCTCCGTCGCTCCATTCCAAACATCCTCAGCGCCCCAATCCTTTACACAAAAGGATGAAGCAGGTGTAACTTTCACTGCGTCAAAGTCGAATTGTTTTTGAAATTGAATCGTTGCTGCCGCCAGTCTTAATGGATCTTGGTCATCCACAGGAAAATGCCGCCACAACATGACGGGGACTCGGTCGATGGATTTTGCGGATAAACAAGCTTCTAGTCTTTTACGATGCGTGTAACTCATCTCTGCTATGCCTCACTTTCTCAAATCCAATGTTGATCATGCTCTATCAAATCAAACTCCGAAAACTTATAACCTACCAGAATAGATTTAATCTTTTTCCATTATAAATTTTAGTTGAGCTTGCTCTGCTTCCTGTTGACTTAGGTAATCGCTCATAAAAGCAGATTTACGCAACCGCAGAGCCATTGGCGCAACTTGCTTTAGGTCAGAAGGCTCAACGACTTGTCGAGCATCGGCCGCGGCATAGGCACGCGCAGCC
This sequence comes from Anaerolineales bacterium, assembly GCA_026415275.1. Taxonomy (GTDB): domain Bacteria; phylum Chloroflexota; class Anaerolineae; order Anaerolineales; family UBA4823; genus NAK19. The sequence goes on along the minus strand of JAOAHK010000139.1, from coordinate 3,911 downwards.
TCAAAAAGGGTGATCTCCGCCCGCAACGAGTCAACACCTAATTCTTTTATCCATCTTAGTCCTAATTTGGCAACTTCATCTGGTAATTCCACTTCGGGCAACAATTCTCGGGCTAATTGGATTTCTTCGCGGGCTACTTCGGTTTCCAATCGAAACTGTGCTGCAACTGAACGAGGATTTGCCATATAGGCTTTTACTCGGCGATAGGCCTCCAATCGCTCTTCATCGTTATCCAATCCCCTCACAATCACCCTTAAGCCAAAGCGATCCTGAATCTGTGGGCGAAGGTTGCCCTCTTCGGGGTTCATTGAGCCAATTAGGATGAATCGAGAACGATAAGTGGCTGAAACAGGACCACGTCGCACCGTATAGCTACCTTGAGCGGCAGCATTCAGCAGGGCATCTACGATATCATCATCCAGAAGATTGACTTCATCCACATAAAGCACATTTCGGTCCGCTTGAGCAAGAATGCCGCGCTGTAAGCGAAGCCGATGATGAACTGCTGCCCGCTCGTCAATCCCACCAATTACATCTTCTAAACGTGCGTTCAGGGGCAACTCGCCCAATCGCACTCGATCCATGACCGCCAATGGTTTCCCTTCTGCGTACTTTCTCGCACAGTCGGGGCACACTCCGTCAATTCCCATGGTTTCGATATCTTCGGGTAAGCAACCATAATAGCACAGGCTTTTGGGCACTAAAGGAAGTAAATCTAATAAACCTCGTACAGCGGTTGTCTTTCCAGTGCCACGCGGGCCAATTAATAACACCCCACCCATTGCTGGATTAATCAATGCAAGGAGCAATGCCATTTTCATTTCATATTGATTAACAATCGCTAAAAATGGGAAAGGAATTAATTCTGCAATACCCGAATCTTCCTGAATTTCAGGGAGATACAAAGCTTTCCCCATAACGCGGTCAATTAACTCCCTTAAAGAACGCACCCCACTTACAGCTTCGGATATCATCTCAGGTTGAGCATTAGCCTCAGGGTCATTCCCCTTTTGTTCTAGAGTAGAATGATCCTTCATGCTTCAATCCATGTCCTCTTTTAAGTCACCAAAATCGATCGGAGGCATTAACGCTGGGTTATCTTCTAAAACATCAAAAGCTCCGATCGGAATATCGGGCATCATTGGGGCTAGCGGAGTTGTAGCAGGTGGTTTAATAGGCTTGGGTGGAGGAGGAGGATTTAAGCGAGGCTTTAGGTAACCCGAAGAGTGTTTACGCAAAATCCGTGGTTCATCACTTAGCCAGCCAACATAATGACCATGCACCGAGTATACTTGACGAGTTGGAGTAACCCATCCAATCCATTCCCCTTGTCGATTGTAGATATAGGGATAGATCAAAAACGCTGCTGCATCGCCACTGGTGGTATAGATGACGACGATTTTTTTACGCACTTTCTCTTCCATGCTTCACTATCCTCATCGATTCACCTTTAGGCTGTTACATCGTTATAGGTAAGATAGCGATTGATGTAGTAGTTCCAAAACATAACAACCAGAATAGCCGCTGCTAACGAAAGATTGTGAGCCACCCAAATTGGGCGCAATGGAAAAAGTCGAAAAATTTCTAATTGGTTGAAAAAGCGTACTAACCTACCTTCCAGAAAAACAAACAACGGCGTACGGATGGCTAAACCAACGATATTAATCAGCGCAAAAAGAACCAATTGGTACCCTAAAGGTTTTGAGCGTGAGTCAGGGTACGTCCAAAACCGATTCCATGTGAAATTATTGATCACTGCTAATGAGAACGAGCATATGCTTGCCAGCACCGCTCTGAGATGAATGACATGAGCCAAGATATTAAAAAACCCAAAATCTACAACTGCCCCAAGCGATCCCACAATGGCAAATCGAACAAAGCGTTGTCTTTCTTTCTCATTCCGTATGATCGACACTATTCTAATCCCATTTTATATCGAAAATAAGCGATCGTCTCACGCAACCCATCTTCCAATTCAACTTGCGGCTCCCAACCCAAAATTTCTTTAGCGCGTTGAATATCTGGTTGCCTTCGTTGAGGATCTCCCTCCAAGCGTCCTTTAGGTTGGAAAATAATTCCTGCTTTGTTGCCCACAATGCGGTTTATGACTTCGGCAAACTCTAAAATGCTCGTCTCTTGCGGATTGCCAAGATTTACTGGTAAATGCTCATCGGAATAAAGCAGGCGTACAATTCCCTCAATGAGGTCATCCACGTAACAGAAACTTCTAGTCTGACTACCATCTCCATAGACCGTAAGTGGCTCTCCGCGCAGCGCTTGCTGAATAAAGTTTGGTACAACGCGACCATCTTCCAAATGCATCCGAGGCCCATAGGTATTAAAGATGCGCACAATGCGCGTGTCGATTCCGTGAAAACGATGATATGCCATAGTTAACGCTTCCGCGAAACGTTTGGCTTCATCATAAACAGAACGTACACCAATCGGATCCACATGTCCCCAATAGGTCTCCTTTTGTGGATGCTCAAGGGGATCACCATAAATTTCGCTAGTGGAAGCCAATAAGTATCTCGCACCAAATTTCCGGGCAACACCCAATGTATTATGAGTGCCTAATGCTCCTGCTTTCATGGTTTGGATCGGCAGATTCACATAACCAAAAGGAGAGGTAGGATTAGGGCTAGCTGGAGAGGCAAAATGCAAAACTGCGTCAACCTCTTTAGGCACAAAAATGAAATTAGAAACATCATGACGAATAAATGAAAAGTGCTCATTGCCAGCTAGATGGGCTAGATTCTCTGGGCTTCCCGTAATGAAATTATCCATTCCAATCACATCATGGCCCTCTGCAAGTAACCGATCACAAAGATGTGACCCCAAAAATCCAGCAGCTCCTGTAATTAAAATCCGCATTCGTCACCTCACTGAGCCAAACTCCATACAACTCGGCTAACTAAACCATCGCCAGTAATTTGTCGTACTTGTCCATTCACACCCCCTTGTTCAGGTACATCGACCAGATACAGATTTCCTTGATGAATAACAGCAACAGCATATAAACCGCTATCGCTCATTGGTGCAGGAGACCAACAAATCACCTGTGGTTCCAATCCAGACTCACCTTCGCTAGGGAACAAGGTTAATGTATCGGATCCATCTTGATCCATAACCATCAAACGATAGCGGCTGACATCACTCTGTTCTGGAAAAATCGCTTGTAAGTAGGCTAAACGATAGAATGGCTCTCCCTGGTCATTTTGTATAACTTGAGAAGGAACCGCATAAGCAAACATCCCAGCTCGCTGGACAAGGTGAATGGGACTGCGGGTTAGCAACGAGATTGCTGTTACGGCAAAAGACTTTGATTCCTCAGGGTTAGACAATCCCTCTTCCGATAAATGGTCTACCGTATACAAAAACTGTCCATCGGGACTCCATGTCAGCCCCGGAACCCATGCCCAATCTGCCCCCGTCTGATATGGAAGAAGAGGTAGAAGCACATCAAAGATATTCTCTCCCCCCTCTTCATTTACAATTCCAACACCATCTGCTCGCGCAAATGCGATCCGTTTCCCTCTTGGCTCTAGTGCATAAAAAGTCCCCCACCAGCCATAAACACCACCCGAATTTGTTTCCACAAGAGTCTTCCACTTTGAAATCCATCCGTTCGGGCTAAAATCTAAACTAATGAGATTGTTATTCGCCTGCCAACCGGGTGCTGTCGATCTATATTCTACGGTCGAAAAGAAAACTCTCAAGGCACCAGGGAGGGAATACCAATCCGCAAAATGCACTACATTAACAACCTTCAAATTAATTAGCTTAATTTAATTCTACATCTTTCTGAGCAATAAACATTGAGGTAGTTAAATTCTCCTGAAAATCTTTTTGTTTTAATACTATAATTTTAATTACACTTTTTTATCAGTAAACAGTGCCATCTGTCTCTT
>JAOAHK010000138.1 GCA_026415275.1 Anaerolineales bacterium | reverse complement strand
GGGGAGGAATGAGGGAGAAATTATTCTCTACAATCAAGACCTCAGTCACCTTTCCGACATTTCCGACGATTCCCTCGATGCCGTTGCTGCCCTCTCGGCGCTAGAACACAACCCTCCTGACCGCTTGCCGCTGGTTGTCCAAGAACTGGTGCGCGTCCTCAAACCCGGCGGTCTCCTCTTAGCTACCCTTGGTGCCTCCCCCGATCAGGACTGGTTCCACAATCCCTCTCAGGGCTGGTGTTACAGCGAAGTCACCTTGCGGCGCGCCTTCAACCTTTCCCCCGATGCCCCTTCCAACTACGACCGCTATGCCGAGCTAATGCAAGCCTTGCGCGATTGTGCTGAACTCCGAGACAACCTCGCCAGTTTTTACTTCCGCTCTGGAGATAATGGGATGCCATGGGGGAAGTGGGACCCGCAATACCAGAGTGTTGGGGTTTTGAAAGTGAAAGCAGACAGATGATAAGGTGACTCATCTGTCTGCTACACGATGACGAAGATTCCAGCGGAGCAGTCTTAGGCTACACCGCCGTCTTCTCCTTCTTACGGAAAACTTCTGCCCAATCCACTTTGGCGGTAATCTGCATCATCACCGCCAAGGTAAGGATTGCTCCAATGGTAATGACCAACCCGGTATACCCTTCGTAGAAAAAGGCATACGAGAAAAGCACTAAAAACAGAAATTGAGCAAGCCCTGCCCATAAGGAAAATTGCCAACTTTGAACCCTGCCCAAATAGGCAATGACCAGCGCAAGGGATACGAAGGTAGAAATCAAAAAGGAGATTTCGACCAACAAATGGTCGACCAAATAGGAGAACAAAAGGTGGAAGGAGAAGAAAGCCGCGCTTAAGAAGAAATAGTGCATGGGGTGTAAGTTTTGTCCCTTAACCGCGCCGAGAACGATCAGTATTGTGAAGAAGAAAAGCAGTGAAACCGGGGCAAAATAGCTCATACGGCTGGCTAATGGTCCGGGGTTGAGTTTAGTAGGCATCTTGATCCCCAGATCGAAATCGGAGACCAGATTGTTAAATTCCCAAGCAAGAATCCAACCCTGAGGCGTTTTCGTCTTGTTAGAAGGGGAGATGGTCGCTTCGGGGAAATCATATTCATCGAAATCTGTTGTTACTGTCATCTTGAAGTTCTTTACTGTGGTGATTTGATCAGCAAAGCTGTAACGCCATTCTCCGAGTCCACGTGACTTGTAAGCGATATGAATGGGAACTGTGGCTCCAGCAGGGACATCCACCTCTGTACTTACTTCTCCATAAAGTTGACCACTAGGGGTGATATACTCATCTCCAACTCGAAATTCGAAGTCATCGTATATCGTACAAGAAGAGGGAAAAGTGAAGGTTATCGTGAACGCCTTGTCTTCCCTAAACGCGTTTGTGAAGGTGTAAGCGCCGTCAAAAGCTACTTCATACGTGGCATACCAATATAACCCCTTACGGCGCTGTTGAAGTTTTAGGTCAACTTTGATGTCGCTGGAGTCTAAATCCAGGAAAACCGGCGTATCCTTTGTCTTCATCCACTTGACGGTCGGAGCAGGTTGGAGATGCTCTGAACCCCATAGGGTCTGCACTTGTTGCATTAGGCGGGTATCGCCAAAGTCCGAGCGCACTACAATGGTGGTGCCAAGGACGATCCACGCTAAAGTGGCGCAGAAGAAAATGAAAATCACCGCAATAAGACGTCCAACGGTCATAAGTACTTTCCTTTCATGTTGGTAGGATTGTTTTTCTTAGCCAAGGTGCTATAGCTATTCCAGATTTTAGGATATAGTCGACTTCCTTGCAATAACTATCACTTTCTCAAAAACGCTCTCAAAAAAGCCTAAGGATGCAAAAAATTCCCCAGCATCTTTGCTCAGATGCCACCTAAAAGATCCGCACGCAATTCTGTTCCTGATTTTCCTTTCCTTTTTGCGATATACTCTCGAAATAATGTCCCATAATATATAAAAGCGATGTTCGGTTTCTTTAAGTTCAGGTGTTAATTTCCAAGGAGAAATCCCGATGGACAAGACCTTTGAACCCGAAATTGAGCGCATCAAAGAGAGGCTACGCCAAGAACGTGAGACGTTTGATCAGCACAAGGCGCATGAAAACCGCTGGTTTCAACTGCGGCTTATCATGGGCTATTCCTCGGTTGTCCTTCTCGCAGCTATCATCGTTATTTCCTCATTGATCTTGTTCAATCATCAAGCCTATTCAAGCAGTGTGGTTACTGCTGCCGGAGCTGCCTTGTTCGTGGATGCGCTGGGATTGGTCATCAGCATCTGGAAGATTGTGTTCAACCCCGATTTCATGACCAAACTGGCGCCAATCACGCAATTGGACAAAAGCGAAGCGAAATTCTTCGAGACCCCAAGCCGTTCTTCGATCCTCGAAGACGAGCCGGTTATCCTTTCGGCAAAGTACGGCGCTAGGGACAATTGGATGGACGTCACCCCTTTGCTCAGGGCGAAAGTACGGGACGGGAAGCTAGAGGTGGTTGCCACCAATGAAGAATTCGGAATTGATCCTCTCCCTGGAGAGCCGAAAAAGCTGGATGTAACTTATCTCCATCATGGGAAAACTTATTCCAAGAGCATCTCTGAAACACAGAGGTTATCCATACCCTAATCCACTATTGGAGTTTCTATGAGCGAGAACGTTTCTTTGAACCCCTTGACCAATCGGATCCGTGAAGCCTTATCGTTGGCGCTGCAAGTGCCGATTGAAGGGATTTCTGACGATTTGGCTTTCGGTGACCTGCCCCAATGGGATTCCATGGGTCACATGGAAGTGATGATGCGTCTCGAAGAATTTTTTGGCATCGAAATTAACCCCGATACGATCGCTGCGCTGACCAGCGTTGCGGCGATCCGCCAATACCTTGAAAATAACCATCTCGGAGCTACGTCATGAATCCCTTAACCCTCCAATTTGCTCCAGCGGCGGCGATTCCCGTCCATCTGATCGGTGAGGTGCAATCCAAGCTTGCCTATGTGGATGAACGCATTGCCAAAGCCCAAATTTCGCCCGCTGGCGATCAAATTTCACTAGAACTCAAACGGGCTGTTCCCACCGCCGAACAGGCCGTGATCGAAGAGAAAGTTCAGCGCGTGGTGGTATCGATGGCACAGGGGGCTATCCGCCCAAAGGTGCAAGTGCTTGAGGATTATCTCGACCGCCCAACCCCGTTTGCGGGTGACCCAATGCCCGAACTGCTGCGGCGGGGTGAACTCAGCCGAGAAGCAAACGGAATTTACGCCCTTGGACCGCTGCTCTCTCACCTGATTGATTGGTTTGAAAGGCGTTTTCTCGGTTTAGCCGAGTCGTTTTCGGCGCAACCCTATCGTTTTCCGACACTGATCCCGGCGCAATATCTAGAGCGGGTAGGGTATTTTCGTGCCTTTCCTCATTCGTTATCCTTTGCCACCCACTTGCGCGAAGATCTCGATCAGATTGACGCTTTTGCCGCAGGAGCCGCCTGCGATGACCACGGTAACCTGAATGTACCCTTAGAGCGCTTTGCCCCCATCCAGACCTTACTTTCGCCGGCTGTTTGCTATCATTTGTATTTCACCTTAGCCGATCAAACCCTGTCCCCGCAGGGGATAACTGCCACAGCAGTGGGCAATTGCTTTCGCTACGAATCGCTCAATCTGCAGTCTTTGGAGCGACTGTGGAACTTCACCATGCGCGAGGTGATCTTTGTTGGCGACAAGGATTTTGTATTGGAAAACCGCGAGCTTGCCCGGCAGCGGATGCAACGCGTTTTTGGAGAAATCGGTTTTGCCTACCGCGTCGAAAGCGCCAACGACCCCTTTTTCATCGGCGAATTTCGCAAGCAAGCCGCCTTTCAGAGCGCCTTTCAATTGAAGTACGAGATCCGCGCCCGTTTGCCCTTCAAGGATGGAACGCTGGCGGTAGGCTCCTATAATTATCACCAAGATTTCTTTGGGCGTCATTTGAACATCCGCTTGCCTGATGGCTCACCCGCCCATACGGGCTGCGTTGCCTTCGGTTTAGAGCGCATTGCCTTCGCCTTTTTAGCCCAATTTGGCTTTGACCCTACTCAATGGCCATCTTCGATGCAGGAGATTCTTCCATGAGTGAAACCACCCAACCCATTGTCCATTATCGCTTGGCAACCGAGGCTGATTTTCCAATCCTGATGGAGTTTTATGCCAAGCTAAATCAATTTTTCTATCAAGTGGGCTATCGCTTGCCCCATCCCGAGAATGTGGGCGAGGTATGGCTGGATTCCTTCCGCCGCACCCTGGGACGCTTTAGCCGGGTGGATATCGCTGAGATGGATGGGCGCGTGGTCGGGTTTATGCTTTGTCGCATCAAGCGCGTGCCGGCCTATATGGGGGGCGTGCTGGTGGGCGAGCTGAGCGATATGTGGATTGAACCCGAGGCGCGACGATTGGGGATAGGCGATAAACTCTCGCGGTTAGCCTTGAACTGGCTGCGCGAACAAGGCGTCCATTCAGTAGAGATCCAAGTGTTGCGCGACAACGAAGCCAGTTGGAAACTCTACGAACGCATGGGCTTCAAGCTCGAATTTCGCGTTGGGCGTTTGCTGTGGGAGGAGTATGTTGAAGACTAATTTGCAGCTTGACATGTTATACAAATCATGTATAATCTAAATACTAAACAAGGATATTTGAGAAATATTCACAAATAAAATCATTAAAATAAATGCTTATCGAATTTAGTGTTGGCAATTATCGATCGTTTTTTCAGCCTGTTGTCTTGAGCCTTCTGGCTACTCCATTGCGCTCACTGAATAAGGAAATTGACTCGAGCAACGTCTTTCAAATCGGAAAGGTTAAGTTATTGCGCAGTGCTGCCATTTACGGGGCAAACGCCAGTGGAAAAAGCAACTTAATTCGTGCGATTTTATTTATGCGTCATTTTGTTTTGGAGTCATCCACAAAACTCCAAGCTGGAGAAGCTACTGGCGTACAACGGTTTCTGCTCAATAAAATGGCGCAAAAACAACCTGCCTATTTTCAAATCACCTTCTTGCTGGATGGAGTTCGTTATCGGTATGGTTTTGAGTTAGATGAACAGCGTGTTTTATCCGAGTGGTTATATCAAACCAAACAGCGAGAAACTCGCTTGTTTGTGCGAGAAAACGATTCTTTTGATGTCAACACTACTTTAAAGAAAAGCACAGCTATACTTGAAAAATACGTGCGGAGCAATGCCTTATTTTTGTCTGTGCTAGCTCAATTTAATCATCCGCTAGCGATTGACATTGTTAACTGGTTTCGCAATCGTCTTCGGGGTATATCTGGGATTATGGACGATTCTTATGCTGGCTTCACTTTGCATCAATTTGAAACAGATGTAAATTTGGCTCAGCGCATCCGTAATCTAATTCATTTTGCGGATTTGGGAATTTTGGATTTGGGTATTAAGACAGTTCCAATTGACGACCCCGAGGTTCCTGACCAGTTGCGGAAAATCATTCTCAAGATCAAAAAAGGAGAATCCTCCTCCAAGGATGAGGTTTCCATCAAAAGTATTGAAACCATTCATCAGATGTTCGATGGCATAAATCCTGTCGGTCAAGCTAAATTTGACCTAGGTGAGCATGAGTCTGAAGGGACAAAGAAGTTCTTCTACCTGTTGGGACCCTTATTGGATAGTCTAGATAACGGAAATGTACTAGTCGTTGATGAATTTGAAGCGCGGTTGCATCCTGTGTTATCTCGTGAAATTATTCGGCTTTTTAACTCTCCAAAGACAAATTCCAAAAATGCGCAATTGATTTTCACTACTCACGATGCCAGCTTATTGGGGGAAGGGATGTTACGCCGAGACCAAATTTGGTTTACTGAGAAGAATCGATACGGAGAAACGGAGTTATACTCTTTAGCTGAGATGAAAGAACGTAACGATGCTTCTTTTGAGAAAAATTATATGTATGGTCGTTACGGAGCTATCCCCCTAATCGGAGGGATGCGTACCGTCTTTGAGCAGAGGGAAACCTATGACCCGCATCCCCAAACCGAGTGGTCGGAAAATCAGGGATAAAGGGCATAAACTATCCAGACGGCCCCTGAATGTCCGTGATTTATCTCCCCGTTTTCTGATTGTCTGCGAAGGGGAACAGACCGAACCGAACTATTTCCGTTGTTTTCGCGTGAATGCAGACATTGAAATCGTAGGGACGGGTTGTAACACACTAGGGATTCTCGAATGTGCAAAACAGCGCAGGAGAGAGGCTCGTAGAAGAGACTTGGAGTACGATCAAGTTTGGTTGGTTTTTGATCGCAATGGATTTCCGGAACAAGACTATCTAATCACCATTCATTTGGCTCGACAAGAAAATATAAACGTAGCTTACTCAAATGAAGCATTTGAGATTTGGTTTATTTTGCATTTTAGCTATCTAGATACGGCTGTCCCTAGAAGTCAATATGCGGATATACTGACAAGGCATTTGGGAAGTTACCAAAAGAACCAACCTGACCTTTATGAAAAACTACTCTCTTGTCAAGACCAGGCAATAAAGAACGCTGATAAACTTTTGAATAGCTACCTACCCGATCATAATCCTGCGAAAGATAATCCGTGTACAACTGTTCATTTACTCGTTCAAGAATTAAACCGTTACTTGCGATAAGATAGAGAAACTTCCGATTTAGCATTAAAAAGTGCTTCCTCTAACAGAATCACAATTGAAGGATGTATTTCGCGTCTTATGTCTACACCACGGCGACGGCGTGCTTGCCCATTCGGCATTGCATTTCCTCGGCAAGCCCGAGGGCGGTGTGCAGATGATTCTGCACGTCCTTGCCGAGATCCTCGGCATCAGCCTCAAGACTCTGCACAACAAGCTCAAAGAATACGGCGCGGCTGAGGCCGGTCAGGCCGCCGGCATGGA
>JAOAHK010000137.1 GCA_026415275.1 Anaerolineales bacterium | reverse complement strand
ACTTTCCATCCTCGAGAATAGTCTCAAGCAAAGGTTCAATCTCTGAAATTTCTTCCTTGTGTAGCGAGCGATATTTTGTGTGATCAGTCGGATGGCGCAAGGTCAGGGAAGGTTTATTGCGCGGGTCTTCATCTGAAAGCGCAATTAAGTCCGCTGTTGCTTTTCCACGTTGGTCATAGATACGCCAAACCTTCTTATTACCCGGATTTGGCGTCTTTTCTATAGACTCGCTGATCTTAATCGCAGGTTTCCATTGGCACTCATCATAGACAGCAACAAGTTTATAGACACCGCCAAGCGCCGGTTCGCCCCAAGAGGTAATCAATCGCGTTCCCACGCCATATACTAAACGGCGAATTAATCGATTCGAATCAACTCCATAGCGGGGTGCCTCTTCAGCGATTTGTGTAAGAATTTGCCATATAACCATTTCATCTAAATTGTTTGAGAGCACAATAGAAACATCCTCAAAACCAGCTTCATCCAGCATTTTTGCTGCCTGAATACTTAAGAAGGCTAAGTCACCCGAATCTAGACGAATGCCCAGAGGTCTGTGTCCTTTGCGCCGCAATTCCTCGAAGACTTTGATTGCGTTAGGGATACCGCTTTCGAGAGTGTCAATTGTATCGACCAGTAACAAACAATCATCAGGATAAACATCCGCATAAGCGCGAAACGCATCCAGCTCAGTCATCCCCAAAGCAATGAATAACTGCACCATGCTATGGGCGTGTGTACCTTTTGGAGGCAGTCCCATTAATGCCGAGACACCAACATTTGAGGTAAACATTGCCCCACCGATCAAGGCAGCGCGCGCGCCGGCATTAGCCCCAACATGTTGTCCCCTGCGAAGCCCAAATTCTAGAATTACTTGACCACGACCAATTTCGTGAATACGAGCAGCTTTTGTGGCGATCAGAATTTGATAGTTTAGGTGATTCAGGAGCGAGGTCTCTAGAATTTGCGCCATCGCTAATGGTCCTTGGACTACAGTTATCGGCACATTGGGATGCACTACCCTACCCTCAGGGATAGCATACATTGTGATGCCCTCAAAGTTGCCATAGCGATATAACCAATCCAGGAAGTCTGTTTCAAATAACGGTTTGCCAGTCCGCGTTCTTTGGGTTTTCAAGTAATTGATTTCTGTAATTCCAAATCGCGATTGAAACATCCAATTCAGCAACCATTCCAAGCCGGCGTTGATACAATACCCTGCTTTATGTGTTCCATAATCTGGATAATTGCGAAAGTAATGATCGAACTGCGCTCGTTTCTCATGATAGCCCATGCGGAAGTACAACTGCGCCATGGTTAATTGGTAATGATCTGTAAATAAAATCCCCTCGGCCAACGCTTTTTCAGCTAAATTCATTGAGTCATCTCTCCTAAAAGTATGTTATATTCCGATTCTACCGCAAATCCATTAGAGCATTTGCTGACTACACTTACAAGATGAATAAACCGCTTGAGTCATACATAGCAGCCATCAACGAGTTTCATCGCGCTCGTAATTTAGCTCAACTCAGAGAGCTTTTAGCGCGCTTGAGGGGTGAATCTACCGAATTGCTTGATTTTGATGAGGTGCGGAAACGACTTAAGACACAAGGGATGATCGAAAAAGGATTGAGGCAAATTCCGCTCAATGCGATTGTTGGCAGCGTCGGAAGGTACCATGACTTTACTCGCGACTTTTTGCCCAAACGAGATCATATCAAAGATCGTTGGGCACGGGTCCGTTTAGCTTTTACAGGCATGGCGGGTGTTCCTCCCATCGAGGTTTACCAAATCGGAGAAGCCTATTTCGTTAAGGACGGAAATCATCGCGTCTCAGTCGCCCGTCAGCTAGGAGCAACACATATCCAAGGGTATGTTACCGAGGTTCATTCCAGAGTCCCCCTTAACCCAGATATTGATCCAGAGAGTTTAATCATCAAGGAAGAGTATCTCGATTTCTTAGAAAAAACCCGCTTAGATCAAACCCTTCCTGGAATCGACCTGAGTGTCACAATTCCTGGTCAATACGAAGTCCTGATGGAACACATTCAAGTTCATCGTTATTTCATGGGTATAGAACAAAAGAGGGACATATCTCTTGAAGAAGCAGCCGCAGATTGGTACAAAAATTATTATCTGCCGGTCGTAAAGCGGATTGTTGAACTGGGCATCTTACGTAGCTATCCTAACCGAACGCCAACTGATCTCTATTTATTCATGTCCGAGAACCGGGCAAAGCTCGAAAAGCGCTTGGGATGGGAGTTGGGCACAGAGAAGGCGATTCTAGCTCTGATGGATCGAGCAAAAAAGAACTTGAAGGATACATTCCGTACGTTCCAAGAAGCTGTTGATCTACACCTTCTTGGAGGAAAGTTCTCTGCCGGACCACCGGCTGGAGAATGGCGCCAACGAACAGTTTCAGTTATCAACTCAGCAACGCTGATCCAAGACATTCTCGTCCCCATTGATGGGAAGGAAGGGGGATGGATAGCAATTCAACAGGCATTGCGAGTAGCCCAACGAGAGAACGCCTCGGTGCGCGCAATTCATATCTTAGAAAACAATGCCCGCGCAAACCTTTCTAAGGAACTTGACCAAACCCTCAAGGAGCTTGTTGGTACCCTCCCTATCCGTCATGATCTTGTACTCGTTAAGGGGGATATTGCCGATACGATCTGCGAGCGTTCCCGATACATTGATCTTGTTGTGATGAATGTTCGTTATCCACCTGGTCCTCTTCCATTAGATCGTTTGACATCGGGTTTTCGAGAATTGGTTCAACGTTGTCCGCGGCCGATCTTGGCAACCCCTCAAGTTGTCTCTCCACTCAATTCAGGATTACTCGCTTTCAATGGCAGTCCAAAAGCCCAAGAGGCGCTCCATCTCGCTGTTTATCTAGCAAAAAAGTGGTCAATTAGCTTAACAGTTCTCAGCGTTGAGGAAAAAGCCTCGAAAGCACAAAAATATCTAAACATCGCCCGCAAACATCTCATTTATCGTAAGGTCAATGCCGAGTATGTGCTTGGTTGTGAGCCTGTTGCCGGTGCAATCTTATCTACTGCTTCACAGTATAATTGCGACTTTATCATCGTCGGCGGATACGGTTATGCTCCTCTCGTCCAAGTACTGCGCGGAAGTGTGGTAGATGAACTTTTGAGAAATACAACCATCCCCTTGCTGATTTGCCGTTAGGGGATATCGATCTCTTGAAAGCCATAACAATTAATAACTTGTGTGCTTCCCAGCCAACTCTTTTGCCCTTGATCTAAACCGTAAAGATGAATATGACCATGCAAATGGAAAGTTGGTTGAAATTTTTCATCAAACCACCGAAAGGCATGAATTCCCTGATGGGCATAGTCCGCTTGGTCATGAATTCCAAACGGTGGCGCATGGGTAACGAAGACATCTAGATACCTTCCATAACGGATTTTGTTTAGCAAAAGAGCGGGCACAAGACGAATAACATGAATCCACATTTCACTCTGTGAGTACATAAAAGGCCCATCCTTATAGCGGATACTCCCCTCTATACCTGCAAGGAGCACTCCCTCGTGATTTATCGTTCGACGGTGCAGGTCAATCCCCCCCAGAGGTGATGGATGAGGTTGATGAAAATATTCTGCCGCGCGATCGTGATTGCCACGGATAAAATACAAAGCCGAATTCAGCAAACTTGTCAGATATTCAGGATAATCATAAGGCAAATCCCCACAACTTATCACGATATCGATTTTCTGAAATCGCTGAACAATGCATGGAGAGTATAACGCATTGACTACTTTATCACTAACCGCTAAAATCTTCATTGCTTATTTAAGATTTATTTGAGTCATACCTTCCACAAAACACGAAAAACACTAGTTCGGTTGCTCTTCAGCAAGTTCTGCAATTTTTGAGTAACCTTTCCAAAATATGGTTTCAAGTTCTTGAGCGGTTCGCTGATAATCCTCTATCGTACCTCCCCCTGGGTCGTCTATCTCCTTGCTTTCTCCAATCATTTCACTTACCAGATAGACTTTGGAAGCAAATTGAGGATATAGAGACTGTAAGACCTGTTTATGTCGATATTCCATTACAAGGATTAAGGCAAATTGTTCCATAAGAGAACGATCGATTTGCCGAGATCGGTGAGAGGACAAATCGATCCCGCGTTCGGCTAAAACTTGTAGGGTTTTTTGGCTTGCAGGAGTACTTTCTATGGCTGCCACACCAGCGGACTCAATTCGCCAGCCATCTCGTTGCTCCTTGATGTGTGCTTGAAACAATCCTTGTGCCATCGGCGAGCGGCACATATTTGCAGTACAAACAAACAGCACCGACTTCATGTTTTGCCTCATCCTCTAATCTCATCCAATACCTGAGCAAGATTNTCACACACAAACTGGACTTCTTCGGGTTTCATTGGGGCAGAAAAGGGTAATGCCAAAATCGATCTCCCGGCTGCTTCTGCAATCGGAAAATCTCCTTCTTTGAAACCGAACCTCTCTCGATAGAAGGGTTGAAGATGAATTGGGGTAAAGTATGGGCGTGCAGGGATACCCCGTTGAGCTAATCTTTCCATGACGAAGTTACGATCGATTGTTTCATCAAAGCGAACCGGATAGACAAACCAACTCATTCGGGTTGTCGTTGGCACAATTGTTAACGGAGATACACCGGGGATATTTTCCAAATGCTTGCGATATTCTGCGGCAACTTCCTCGCGCTTGCGTAATAAAGTATCTAAACGGCGCATTTGCACCACACCAACCGCTGCGTTCATTTCGGAGATGCGATAGTTATAGCCTAGCCGAGAGTGATTGAGCCAACCATCAAAGACATCTCTTCCCTGATTGCGAAGGCTCCGAAAAAGATCAGCCCATTTCTCATCATTGGTGACCAACACAGCCCCTTCGCCTGTCGTGATTTGTTTATTAGGATAAAAAGCAAAAGCCCCGGCTTTCCCCAACGCGCCAACCCTTCGACCTTTATATTCTGCGCCAATCGCCTCGCAAGCATCCTCAATTACTATGAGGCCATATCTTTCAGCAATTTCTAAAATGGGATCCATATCCGCTGGCTGACCGAAAATATGAACGGGCAGGATCGCTTTGGTACGGGGGGTGATAACAGCCTCGATTCGAGCGGGATCAATATTCAAACTTACGGGATCAATGTCGACAAAAACCGGCTTGGCGCCTTCGTAAAGAGCAACATTAGCCGTTGCGACAAAGCTAAATGGCGAAGTGATCACTTCATCTCCTAGTCCAATGCCACCGGCAACAATACAGAGATGCAAAGCTGCTGTGCCGTTGATCACAGCAACCGCATGTTCTGCGTGTGCTACAGAAGCAGCATACTTTTCAAACGCCATGGTCTGCGAACCAATCGAGAGATTGCGGGATTGCATCACACGCACCACAGCTTCGATCTCCTCACCAGTGATATCCGGTAGTGCCATCGGGACTTTCAACAAAGTTGAGGGTTGATCTTCTTCCAGCTTGAGAAAACTACTCAAAGAGGGCATGGTTGAGTAAGGCAATTGTGCCTCATGACATAAACTCTTAATATTCTGAATAGTTTGCTGCGGTGCACTAGGGATAGCGATAATGACTGCTTCAGCCTGGCTTTGTGCAGCAATCTTGGGCAAATTGATGATTGGCCCATTCACAGGAAGCCCTAAAACCCGTTGACCAATCTTGCGCGGATCATCATCCACAAAACCGATGGCTTTCAACCCCAATTGGGGATTCGATTGAATTTCGCGCAGCATTTGCACACCGGCATTCCCTGCTCCAACGATCAGCACCTTACGGGCAGGGTCTAACTTCACCCGCCGCCATAGGATATCGCCGGGGTAACGCTCAAACTGATGGATAGCCACACGCAAACCACCCAGCAGGATTAAGCTTAGAGCAAACTCGATTCCTAAGACCGAACGGGGTAAGGTATAAACGACACGAGGATAAAGCGCAAAAGCCACTACAGATATTAATATCGAACCAACCAACACAGCAAGCGCAAGATGCCAAAAGTCATGCGTGGTAGCATAGCGCCAGACGCGCCTATAAATCCCACCCACTGCAAACGTGGTTGGTCTAATGACCATCCCAGCTAAAATAACGGGCAACAACGCTCGCAGAAAATAGTCAATCGCGTTGAACTCAAAGCGCAACATCAGAGCGAGCAAGAAAGAGACTAACGTCAACAGTCCGTCTACAACAACGAGAAGATAAGGACGACGCATGAATTTTTTCCTTTTCCAGAATTGTCTACGCCTCAAGAAACGGCCGATTGATGTGAGATCAGTTGATCAAGAACAACCTTATTCCAAATTTCTCCTGCAATTTTGTCAGGATTATATCTCAAAGTTTGCTTTTACCATTTAGCACTCTGTGATCGGTTTTCATTACATCTCACTCATTATACGATGTAGACCAAAAAAGATGGCAGGCAACACAAGCTGCCCGCCATCTCAATCAATAAAAAAACCATCCTTCACGGAGTCGATAGAGCCCGATTGATCCACGGGATGAAGATTCGATGATCTCCTTGAAAAGGCAAAACTGTTGAGGTAGGCACCATCGTCATAGTCGGTCGCTCAGTGCGAGTGGGGGTGAGCGTGCAAGTTTGCGTCGGGGGGAGGGTGGGATGAAAAGTCGGCGTCACTGTCTGAGATGGCGAAGGCAACAGCGTTAAAGTCTTGGTTCGTGTCACTGTCGGTGTGAGAGTCACTTTCAGCGTACGGGTCGGTGTGACCGTCCGTGTCGGAGAAGGCGTCGGCGTCAAAGTCTCTGTCCGTGTCACCGTCGGTGTGCGAGTCACTGTAAGCGTGCGGGTCGGTGTGACTGTCCGTGTCGGAGAAGGCGTCGGAACAGGAGTTTCCGTTCGAGTTGATGTCAGTGTTTTCGAGGGTGAGGGGGTTTTGGTAGCAGTGGGTGTTTGAGTCA
>JAOAHK010000136.1 GCA_026415275.1 Anaerolineales bacterium | reverse complement strand
GAGCAGGTTTCCGTCTTAGAGGACGGAAGCCTGCTCTGGCGGGCGCAGATCGCCGAACCGACCGAAATGCTGCCCTGGATCCGCGGTTGGGGAGCCGACGTGGAGGTGCTTGCCCCTGACTGGCTGCGGGAGAGGATGCGAGAAGAGGCCGAGAGGACGTACAAGTTGTATCATCAGGGACAAGGAGGTGATTATGATTAGGTTTTGTGGACATCCTTTTGTGGATGTCGGGCTCGCTACAATAACGGCTTTCTGTGGTAAGAATGCTCCTGAGGAATTAGAAATTTCGGATTTGCACACGATCGCAGATTATCTGGCGGAGATTTACACTGATCCTTGTATGACTGGCTACCGGTCGATCGTTTTCACGATGAACGCTGGATATACCCAACCAGGATATAGTAAAACCCCGGAGAAGAAGGCAATCTATGCCCAAAAAGTTCTGAAAGCCTTCTCCTCCGAGGTTCCCAAGCGGGATGAGGTAGATGTTTATCTGGGTCTGCCCATTGCTGATCAATCCTTGAACGTCGATGAAACAGGGAAACTATCGCCTGGTCGTGCCTATCGCCAACACATTCCTCTTTTGACTGGCGAGGATGTAATCAACTTTTTCCCCTACGGCGACGCAGGACTGCCGGTCTCAGGTGAAGTTTTATTAGCTATTCAAGCTCTCCCTCTTGGTTGTGTCAAAATTGCGGGCAAGTTGTTAGCGGTTCATTCCGATAATCCAGAGATCATGATTTATTTCGCCCGAAAATTTCTAGAACAAAACCGCATGGCAATCCAATTGGCACGCCAGAAAAGTGAAAAATTCACCTTAGATATGCCTCGATTGGAGCGCACCCTCCTGATCGAAGTGCTTCTTGAGGCTACGCAATCCCAAAAAGAGGCAGTAGAGCAAGAGAGCCCATTCTCAATAACCGCTTACCATTTCAGCAATAGTGGTCAGGGTCCTGCGCTCGATATTTATCATCTTCCAATGCAGACGGTTGCCTTTTTACGCGTCATGCAATCGGCCGGTTATCGCACTGAGTGGGCAAAAATTGTGCAGCGGGCATGGCAAAAACCCTCTATAAAGAAAGGAGTAGTCTCAGAGACATTTATCCCGAAGAAAAATTATCTTTTTGAAGATTTATTCTCTCTTCCTGAGAATGTTAACCGCTTCATCCGCACGTACTTTTTGAGGATACCGGTTAGGACCAAGGATACCCAAGATCCCAGAAGCGAATATTCATTTCGAGATGAAATTGAGATTGTGAATTGGAAAATACCCAATGAATTCTTGAGGAGGATACTGAACATGGATAAAGAAAGAATAGAAAAAATCCGCAATTTAGGTGATACTCTCGCCGAATACGTCAATGCAGAGAACGACACGCGTTTCTTCCGCGAGTTTTTCACCCAAAACCGCTATGACTTCTTTCGCAACATACTGCTGAAAGCCAATCTTGCCGCAGTAAGACGGGGAAAATCGCCAATCTTGTCCTTCGACTCCTATGTCCAAGTCTTTGAGGAAGGTTTGGAAATTCCCACAGGCGATTGGCGGTTGGCGCGCGACCTGGTGCTCATCCGCATGATCGAGCGTCTTTATCAACTTGGATGGTTTGGTACACATGAGGAAATTCTCACCGAGATTCCTCTGGAACAAGAAACCGCTATGTAACTACACACAAGGAAAGGAGAAATATAAAATGGCTTTTGTAACTGGCTTATTTCTCATTGATGCCCCTGCCTCGGCGCTTAACAACTTGGGCAGTATCCCTGGCGAACGCACTGACAACACCAGTGGGGTGAAGGTGATCAAGACCAAAGATGGTTACTACCCTTATGTTTCCGCCCAAGCCTTTCGCTACTGGTTGAGAACAACCCTAGAAAAGGCAGGCATTGGTTGGAAAGCTGCCCCAGTTTATCGTGAGGAGAAAGTCGCTTACACGGACAGCAATCCGATAAAGTACTGGGACGACGACCTTTTTGGCTATATGCGTGCCCAATCCACCCGAGCCTCTGCCAGAGCTGCTCGCGAAGCGGATACCAGTCGGGCGGCCGAGACTCCTACGACGGATACAGTCACAAGAGTATCACCGTTTCGTGTTAGTACGCTGGTTTCCCTCAGTCCGGTATCCTTGACGCAGGACTTCGGCGTTATGGCACGCCAAGAGGGGGATCCTGTTCCCTTTGAACACCAGTTCTACCGTACGACCCTAAAGGGATTGTTCTCCCTAAATCTAGCTGCTTGCGGCACTTTCACCTATGTCCAGAAGACCGGTTATCGCAATTTGGATGAGGAGCGTAAGAAGCAGGCAGCAGAGGCTGGGCTAGAACATCTTGAGGACCAAAAGTGCTACCGCCTTTCCAAGGAGGAGCGCATTCAGCGCATTAGTGCATTGTTTGAGGGTTTGACTCTCTTAGAAGGGGGCGCAAAATTGGCATTGCACTATACTGACGTTTCACCGGTGATTGTCTTCATGGCGGTCACTAAAGGCGGCAACCATATCTTCAACCACATTGTTAGTGCCGATGCAAAAGGGCAGCCACGGGTCAACCATGAGGCATTTGAACAAGTAATGAATGTTTTCAAAGACGAAATTCTCTCTCCCGTTTATGTGGGATGGACGAAGGGTTATCTTGATGAGGAGCGCGCTCGCTTTGAGGAATTTAGTCAAGTATACAATGTGAAGGTCAACCATCCTCGTCTAGCATTCCGGGAGTTCATCCAAGATTTGCGCCAACAGGAGAGTTGGTTGGATTAGGAGGAAGCGATGCAGGTTCTAAAGGTGATTGCGGAGGGAATCACCACATCCTTCCGCTATCCGCACTTTATGTATCAGATTCACCCTACCTACGAGATGCCTCCTCCGGCGACCATTTACGGGCATATCGCCTCGGCATTGGGAGAATGGTTTGATCCCCGTGAGGTGCATTTTGCCTATCACTTTAGCTACACAGCCAAAGTGGATGATTTAGAACATATTATCCTCTTAGTACCTACTTCTGGGAAGATCCCCGGTTCTTCTTACCCAAAGGAGCTTGAGGGTAACATAAATCCTTTTCAGCGCACCCTCCTCTTCCAACCGCGCCTTATCCTTTATCTTGATCGTCCGGATTGGATTGATGCTTTTCGCAGTCCCAAATACCCGGTCATACTTGGGCGCTCCCAAGATTTGTTCACCTACAGCGATGTTTCTGTCGTGGAGCTTCAGAAGTCAGATTATGCCTATATCGAACATACGCTTTTGCCTTACAGCTCCAACAGTTTTACCAATCGAGGCTATGCCGTGCTAATGCCACGTTGGATTGATTACACTCAAGGCAGACGGCCGACGTTCGAACGCTACTTTATTGTTCACGATCGCATCCATTTTCCAGAAAAGTTGCTCTTATTTGGGAATGTTCAGCCGCCAAGCTTTTGGGTCGATCCGCAATCGCCAGAGGTGAAAGGTAAGCATTTAGGATTGGTCTTTCATTCTTTTGCGGGTGATGATTGAGCGTCCAAGTCTATATCCGGATTGGTTAGAACATTTGTGGGCAAAAAGTACTGAGAAAGGGGCAGGCGGCGAGCCGGAAAGCCTAGCTGCTCATACTTGGCTGGTCTTACTGCGCTTTGCGGAGCTTGTCCGCCTTCGCCCTACCTTGCCGACTGAGTTAGGCAGAGAGGATCTGTGGCATCTGCTTTATTGGTCGCTCTTTTTGCATGACTTCGGCAAAGCTCATCCAGCTTTTCAAGGAATCTTACGGAAGGATAAAAATGCTAAAGCGATTTGGGGTGCTCATCGCCACGAGGTTTTTTCTCTGCCATTTCTATCTTGGTTTGTCGATGGATTTCGGGAAGACCAGAAGTTGTGGCTAGTTGCCGCCATTGTCTCTCATCATCGAGAACCAAAGGAGCTGAAGGAACTCTACCCCACTTTTGATGAGAATGAGGAAGATGATCTGGATGAGCTGATACGCCAATTTCCTGAACAAACCTTGCGCTCTTTGTGGAGATGGCTGGATGTTTGTGGCTCAATGTGGCTCGGGCAACTCCATTTGGAATCCGTGGGGGTTCGCCCGCTTCAATTGGTGAGTCAAGACCAAGCTGTTAGCCAGTTTCTGAATGATGGTGCATCGTTTGTCCGAAACTGTCTCTCTCGCTATCAAGGATGGGCAAAAGCTCTTGGCAATGAAAAAGAACCATCCGTCCTTTTGACTGCCCTCACAATTTTGCGTGGTTCTGTCATTCAGTCGGATCACAGCGCCTCTGCTCATGTGAACGAATTGCAGACGTTGCAGATTCACCCAGAAGCGATTCTACAACGATGTCAATTAGAGCCTCAGAAGCTATATGCTCATCAAGACAAAGCGGCCCAAGTGAAAGGTTCTGCGATGTTAATCGCCCCGACGGGGAGCGGAAAAACCGAAGCTGCCTTGCTCTGGGCAGCAAATCAACCGAAGGCTGCGCGTTTGTTTTATACCTTGCCATACCAAGCTAGTATGAATGCCATGAAGCGGCGGCTGAGCTACCTCTTTGGGGAGTTTACCGTGGGACTTCAGCATGGTCGGGGTTTGTTAGCGCTATATCGCAACTTAATGGAAAGAGAGTATGACCCCGAACGGGCGGCCTCTACCGCACGCTGGATGAGAAACTTGGCTGAATTGAATTATCCACCCATTCGAGTCTTTAGCCCCTACCAGATGCTCAAGGCTATCTATCGCCTAAAGGGGTATGAAGCCCAACTTGTTGACTACTATCAGGCTTTATTCATCATGGACGAAATTCATGCTTACGAAGTCAACCGCTTGGCGATGATTCTTAGAATGATTCAGTACCTGCGGGAGAATTACCAGGCGCGCTTTTTTGTCATGTCTGCTACCTTTCCGACCCTGATCCGTCAATGGATTTGCGAAGCGCTAGGGGATATCAGCGTCATCACCGCAGAGCCAGCTCTTTATCGACAGTTTCAACGCCATCTCGTGCGCTGTCGTGAGGGAGACCTCCTAGACAATCTTCCGATCGTTATTAACGAGGCAGAAGCTGGAAAATCCGTATTGGTTGTCTGCAATACCGTAGCTCGCGCTCAACAAGCCTATCAAATTTTATCCACTCATCTTCCCCTATCTACACAAGTTCTCCTCATCCACGGCCGCTTTCACCAACGCGACCGGATGAATAAGGAGAAAATGATCCAAGACCTGTTTGGCAAAGGGAGTTCAAATCGGAAATCGGTTGTGTTGGTTTCTACGCAGGTTGTAGAAGTCAGTCTAGATATCGATTTGGATGTCCTATTTAGCGATCCAGCGCCCTTAGAAGCGCTCGTCCAACGCTTTGGGCGGGTAAATCGTTCTGGACGGAGAGGAACGCAAGCTGAAGTCAATGTTTACAGCGAGCCCTCAGACGGGCAACGGATTTACAGCTCGGAGCTAATTCAAAGGGCCTTATGCATCCTCCGTTCCCACGATGGGAAAGTCTTGGATGAAGACCAAATTAACCATTGGTTGGATGAGGTGTATGCTGACCGGGTTGCCGAGCAATGGGAGAAGGAATACCGGAAATCTGTAAGGGAATTCGAAGCGGCTTGTCTCGATACGTTGCGTCCATTTCATACGGTCAACCGCATCGAAAACCAATTCCATCGTCTTTTTGATGGCATCGAGGTGCTGCCCGCTTGCCTTTTTGAGGAATATGTTCAAAACCTAGAAAGCGAGCCGATTACGGCTGAGGAGCTTTTGGTTCCCCTAAGGTGGGGACAATATCACATGCTAGCGAATCAGGGTTTGATCAAAGCGGGAGACCAGCGTCTTCCGCCCGTTGTGATGACTCCCTACACGTCTGAATTAGGATTGTCTTTCGAAAATCCTGAGTATAATGAAGATTGGGACTAAGGATTGGGAGTAAAACAGGTTAATGACAGGACGGCAAGATTTATTCCAGAATAATGATCACAACGACTCGGCTTGCCTAAAAGAAAGCGAAAATGGCGTATTTTGCTTGGCAACCCTGTTTCTTTGATCAGATTGTCTGCAATGAAACCGAAGTGCACCGCATTCGGCAATCCATATGCGCCGATCCAGAGCAATGGAATACCGAAGCGGATAGATCACGATGAGGATGAACGAATTATGACTTCATTAACCTTTACTCATCTCCGTTTTACCGCTCGGGCGAAACAACCCATTCGGTTAGGCAGATACCAAGGCGCTGAACGCCTGCGCGATGCCCTTGCCCAAGTGATGCTGCGCGCCGTTTGCCCCGAAACCTACCGCACACAAAAGCCCAGCCCCGAACATGCCGCTGTGTGTCCGGCATGCTGGTTGTTGGCCGCCGAATCCTCCCCGGGCACTGTGCGCCGCGTCTATAGTTTGGTCGGCCCGCAACCCCCTGTGGATACTATGGAACCCGACCAAGAATTTCACTTCACCCTCACTCTCTTCGGTGAAGGCTACCGCTTTTTGCCCTATTTTGTCTTAGCTGCCGAGGCGATGGGCGAGGTGGGTGTCGGGCCTGGGAGGGGGAAGTTTGAAATCCGTTCGATTCAAGCGCTTCACCCGTTGAGAGGGGAAACTGCGGTCATCTTAGCCGAGAATGAGCGCGTAGTTCACCCGCAGCACTTGCCGATCCGCTGGGAGGATGCCCAGAACTTCGCAGCTCGCTTGGTGTTAGATGGAGAAATTACTGTACACTTTCTATCCCCCACGCGGCTGATCGATGCGGAGTCGCTGGTAAAGGCTCCCGATTTTTCGGTGATCTTCCGCCGCTTATTGGAACGCATGGATGACCTTGCTCGCCAACATAACGGTGCCGAACGTAGGTCGGCTGAAGAACTTGCTTCCCTTTATGCATTGGCTGATCAAGTGCGCCTGGTTGACCAATCGACGCGGTGGGTAGACCTATGGGGACCTTCCTCGAGGCGTGGACAGAGCACCCCAATGGGCGGTTTTGTCGGCTGGGCAGTATACAGGACGAAGG
>JAOAHK010000135.1 GCA_026415275.1 Anaerolineales bacterium | reverse complement strand
CGGAGATGTGTATAAGAGACAGCCGCGGGGCTGAAAGCGCGCAGCCAGGGTCTTGCCCGCTTCGATAAGCACCTCTCGGGCATGGGCATTGCCATCCAACTGATACCAGCGTCCCCAGGTTGGCAGGAAGATAAAACCGAGATCGTGCACATTGCGGTCTGTCTTGCGCGCTTCTATCAGGCGGCTGTAATGGTCAGCGTAGTCTCTGAAGCGGGTGTCTCCTGTGAGAAGATAGACTAACCATAAGGTACCACCTAAGAACCCTTCACACCAGTTTGTCCAACCTGCTTCTTGCAGCCGCCATTTGCCGTTTTGGGTAAACGAGGGCGTCAAATCTGGGTAGGTGGTTATCAGATGGCTAAGTTTTTGGCTGGCTACCTGAACGGCGCGCTGAAGGTCGGGGGAAGTATTTGTCATCTTTTTTGCTTATCCCCTCACCCCCAATCTCCCCGGTGGGAGAGGGACTGGGGGTGAGGGCAGTCTCCCCTCGCCCGGTTGGAGAGGGCCAGGGGTGAGGGTTGTCTCCCCTCGCCCGGTGGGAGAGGGACTGGGGGTAAGGGCTGCCCCCCTCGCCTTGTGGGAGAGGGGCCGGGGGTGAGGGTCATAACTCAACCCACTCCAATCCCAGCGATGCCAGCTTTTCGCGGGAGGGATTTCCGGTTTTGGGGTCCCACCCTGCCAATTGGTAGTAGGTCTCTTTCATGAAGTTGAACTCTTCGGGCTTATAGTACACTCCAGCGGTTGGGCCTGTTCCCTTCAGGGGTTGGAAGAATTTATTGGTCAATTTGTCGTCGTCAGCGGTGAAGCCTTCGCGGGCGTTGAAGGCACGCATCATGTTGATCCGCCGCTCGCCGACCTGCAAGAATTCGTCTAAAGTCATGTCCCAGCCTGTAGCTGCGTTGATCATCTCGACCGTCTCAAGGGGGCTATAGAGTTGCCAGCCAACGCCGAAGACGAAACTGCACAAGGCAAACGTGTCCAAGGCAGAGAAAACTTTTTGGGTGGTGTATGCCATGCGCACTTTCTCAGCAGTGATGCTGCCCGGTTCTTGCAGGGTGGTCAATCCCAATTGCGCCATGTTGCGTTGTGCCATCTCATCGGCGTTGCCATCCTCATAGAATGGGTCGTGCTCGGAGGACATGTGATCGGCGCCGAAAGGATTGACGGCATAGATCAAACCCAAACTGCGCTTGAACTGCGGCATGTGGGCTGGCATTTCTTGCCCTTTGACTGTGATCAGGAAATCCTCGGCATTTTTGCCGATGATCTTCGCCGCCCGTGCCGAACCTTCAGCCAGCACGTTCCCGAATCCTTCGCGCTTGCCAATCAACTCGACCATGGTCACCATCGCCTCGGCGTTGCCAAAACGCAAGTCGATGCCGCCGGTATCCTCTTTGGTGATCAAGCCGTTTTCGTAACACTCCATGGCAAAGGCGATCGTTGCACCGGTCGAGATCGTATCTAAGCCATATTGATTGCACAATTGATTGCCCAATGCCACGGCGTGCATGTTGTCCACCGCGCAGTATGAGCCAAGTGTCGCCATTGTCTCATACTCAGGACCGCCAAAGCGAGGCAAGACCTTGCGATTCATGAACTCCGTCTCAACCACCCGCTTGCAACGCACGGTGCAAGAATAGCAAGTATCGCGTTCGACCAAAATGGTCTCAGTCATCAATTCGCCGGTGATGCTTTCATACCCCTCAAATTGGCCCTCGTTGAAGTTGCGGGTGGGCAGTTGACCGACAGCCTGACATCCTGCCACATCGCCGGTCGTGCCGTGGATGTGAAGAAATTGCACTGCGGGGGTATCCGGGATGCGCTTGGTGCCGCCGCGGAATAGCTCGGTCAGCTTTTTGGGGTGGGCGGCCTTGACGCGGCTGGGTGATCCGCGCACAACAATCGCTTTGAGGTTCTTCGAGCCCATCACTGCACCCATGCCGGTGCGCCCATTGGCACGGTTGACCATGTTCATAATGGCTGCCATGCGCACCATCTTTTCACCCGCCGGCCCGATTTGAGCGATTTCGACCTTAGGGTCACCAATTTCTGATTTGAGGATATCTTCTGCTTCGCCCGTGGTCTTGCCCCACAGATGAGACGCATCGCGAATTTCCACTTCGCCATCGTGGATCCACAAATAGACCGGGTGAGGTGCACGACCGCGCACCACAATGCCATCTACGCCGGCAAATTTCATCTCAGCGGGGAAGAACCCTCCACATTGGGCATCCCCGATCGCCCCAGTTAGAGGAGATTTGGCGTTGGCAACCATCCGCGATTGTCCCGAGATGGGCAAGCCGGTTGGAACGCCCACAAAGAAGGTTAGGATGTTATCGGGTGAGAGGGGATCGACCTTCGGCTTGATTTCGCGCAAGATATAGTAGACTCCCATGGCACTCCCACCGCCATATTTGCGGTAAAAAGCCTCATCGGGCGTCTCAAACCAGGTTTTGCCTTCGGTCAGATTGATATGTAATACTTTTCCATTTACACAAGGTAGGGTCATTGCACAATCTCCTTTCTCAAAATCCTATTCTTCACCGACAACCGCTTTTTGTTGGTTTGTGCTCACCGTATCGCGGAGGATACCAAAGTTCATGAAAATGCTAGTTAATTGATGAATATATTGCTGAAAAGCCGCGCTCTCGCGCACAGCGATTGTGCGCGGGCGAGGTAAATCGATCTCGATGATTTCTGCAATTTGTCCTGGGCGGGGGGTGAACACCACAACCCGATCGGAAAGCTGCACGGACTCAGGGATGCTATGCGTGACAAATAGCACAGTCTTTTTGGTCAACAGCCATAGCTGTTCTAAATCGACACGCAATTGTTCCCGGGTGATCGCATCTAACGCCCCTAGCGGTTCGTCCATCAAAACCAGTGGCGGATCGTGGATCAAAGCACGACAAAAAGCCGCCCGCTGCTGCATCCCACCGGATAATTCAAAGGGATAACGCTTCTCAAAC
This sequence comes from Anaerolineales bacterium, assembly GCA_026415275.1. Lineage (GTDB taxonomy): Bacteria > Chloroflexota > Anaerolineae > Anaerolineales > UBA4823 > NAK19. The sequence goes on along the minus strand of JAOAHK010000135.1, from coordinate 3,975 downwards.
TCCGCCAAACCTACCGAACGGAGCAAATTTCTTGCTTTTTCGATATAAACTTCCTTCTTCAATCCCCGCATCTCAATTTGCAATAAGACATTGCCCAACACGTCTCGCCAATCGACTAAGACTGGCGTTTGGAAGACAATTCCGATGTCCGTCTGCGGTTTGTTGACCAAATTGCCATTGATAAAAATCTGGCCTGCCTCATACTCTAACAAGCCACCGACAAGCAGCAATAAGGTACTCTTTCCACATCCTGACGGGCCTACGATGGAAATAAATTCCCCTTCACGAATGTTCAAGTCAATCGGACCCAAGGCGTGAATGGGGCCCGCCTTGCTCTGATAGACTTTTTTGACGCCGTTGATTTGGATTAAGTCTTTCAACCTAGCCTCCGCAATCAAAGGGAGGTGGCTGTCAACTTGTGACAGCCACCTTTTTATCTGAGCTATTTGGCGCAGGGGATGAATTCGTTGGTGTAGAACATATCGGCGGTCATGTTGGTCTCAAGACCTTGATATTGCTTCTTCAACTCCAAAACGCCTGCCCAGTCCTCGGGGACATTCATCCCCAGGCATTTGTTCTTGTTGTTGGGCGAGAAGAGGATATCCAAAGAAACGTCCAATTGCTTGCGCACCATCGTTTCGGTGTCGGCGAGCTGAGCGTTGTAGTCCACGAGCGCTTTGGCGCAAGCCGCGCGGTCATCTAAGCAGGCTTGAACCGCCTCGAGTGTTGCGTTGACCATGCGCTGCACCAGATCAGGGTTGTTCTTGACTGTATCCTGGTGAGAGACGATCACGTAACCGGGTTGGGCAACGCCGTAATCAGCGTAATTGAAGATAATCGGTGGATCGCCGCCTTCCTGTTCGATTTGAGCGGGCTTGTCATCGATGCCAGCTAGAATGCAGGGTGCCAAGTTTTGCAGGTAGCTGGTGACCAAAGCGGCTTCGGCAACATTGGTCAGTTTGACGTCGTCCAAAGTCATTCCTTCATGGGCTAGTGCTACCGGGAAATAGTCATTCACGCCGGCGCCGGCGGTGGTCATAATCGTCTTACCCTTCAAATCCTTGAATTCTTTGATGCCCGAGTCTGGCCGGCAAAGGACGGCATCGGTGCCCATTGCATCAACCGACATGACAGCAATGACAGGCGCGCCGCCCACCATGTTGCTGATCAAGGCTCCGTTGGAGGCGTAGGCGAAGTCGCTATCCTTGTTTGCCACCAATTTTACCGCATTGCTCGAACCATTTCCTTGCTTGACGGTCAGATCAATGTTGTATTTGTCGTAGATGCCTTTTTCAATCCCGTAGATAAACACAGCATGGATGCCATAGTATGACCAATTCAAGCGCAGGGTAACTTTATCCTTTGGCGGCAGGGGAGTAGCAGTGATGATTTTTTCCTGTACGACGGGCGACCCTTCTACTACTACCGTTTCGATCACGGTGACTGTCTCGACAATCTTTTCCGGTGGCGGAGGGGCGCAAGAAACCAGGAATGCGAGCACAACAAGTATTGAGATAATGCGAGATATAGTTTTCATCTTTCTCTCTCCTCTAGAAATTGATTTTTCGATCGCCAATAACAATTGGATTGAACGGATTGGGAGCTGTTCAACTTGTTTTGCCCATCGACCTCCTTTCTCTCTGAGCAGTTAAATTTCTCTTTTGCCAAAAACGGAGACCCGCTGCGAGACATGCCATGGGATCATCCGTTTCTCAACCAATTGGACGATATAGAAAAGCAACAAACCCAGCGCTGTGAGCATAAAGATAATGGCGAACGCTAAATCCATGCGCAATTGACCCGTGGCTATCTGAATGTAGTACCCCAAACCGGCATCGCCGCCGATCCATTCGGAAATCGTTGCCCCGACAGTGGCATTCACCGCTGCGCCTTTCAAGCCGACGAACAGCTCTGGCAGAGCTGCGGGCAGGCGAATTTTCCAAAACATGCGCAGTTGGCTAGCCCCCGTGGAGCGGCTGAAATAAACCATCTCTTGGCTCAGGGATGTAAAGCCGAGAATGCCATTCAATAGAATGGGAAAGAAACAGACCAAGAAGACAATGATCATTTTGGGGATAAAACCAAAGCCAAACCAAGTGACAAAGAGCGGCGCAAAGGCGATTTTCGGCACCATCTCCAAGGCAACAGCAAAAGGATAGAAGGTCTGGCGCAAGATGCGGGAAAAAGCGGTCAACATTGCCAACGGCACGCCAATTGCCACGGCAATCACAAACCCGACCAGGGTTTCATAACCCGTAATCAAGGTATATTCCCAAATCAGATCAAAATTGCGAACGAACTGACGAATGATGCTCGAAAGCGAGGGGAGAATATAGCGCGGGATACGAAAGACGATGACGGCTAGCTCCCAGAACAGCAGGAAACCGATGACAAATAGGATGGTATTGCGCGCCTCAGAGAACCAGCCGCGCAGGGAAGCAAATATCCCGCCAGCTTTTGATGAGGTGGTTGAGGATAGGGATGTCATAAACTTCTCCTTCCTTGAGCACGATAGTTTTTCAGTTCAAGAAATACACGCTTGACAGAATACAGGTTACGCCATCTTTATCCTGGCCATAATAAACCGTAAAGATTGAACCATCGGAGCGTAAAACCGAGCTGGGATAACCTAAATCGCCATTGGGGAGATTGCTGCAGATAACCAGAGTCTCATCCACATTCCAGGTCTGCCCATAATCGGTGCTAAAGACGGCGCAAATGCCATATGGTGGGCGCCGATAGCCATATACACATAAGACTCGTTCATCGGGTAAGAGAAGCAAATGGGCAGGGTATCCCCAAATAGGGGTTTGAACCGCTGGACTCCAACTGTAACCGCCATCCTCTGAGAAGGTCTGATAGATATAGTGGGTGCAATTCTCACGTAGCAACATCAGTAGTTTGCCATTTGGCAGGAACAAGAGGGTCGGTTCTTCAAAATATAAACCCTCTTGATCAGCAACCAAACTGGGCTTCTGCCATCTCTTACCCCCATCGGTTGAGCGCATGAGAAACACAGTTCGATAATTGGGGACGTCGCTCAAAGGGAGAAGGATGTCACCATTCGGTAGTTGCACCCCACCGCGCATTCCATATCCTCCCGAATAGGGGGACGTATTCAGCGCAATGGTATTATTCCAGGTTTTGCCGCCATCTTCCGAAAAGTGAACATAGGTCCCGCCGTTTGCCCTTGCCCATGTGATGCGCCTGACAATATCATCTGGATAGGGAAGCACGGGGCTTAGTTCTGGATCAGCGTGGAGATGAATTGCCCAATCCTCGGGGAAGAGGAATTCCGCAGAGTTGAGTTGCCGCCTCGCCAAGTCAACCGGCAACCAACGAAAACGCCATTGATTGAGCATCAGACGGCCGTCTGCAAGGGGTGTAAGCCCAGCGCATTCCACGCCATACCAATCGTAATTCGGCGCAACTTGTGGCTCAGTCCAGGTTTCCCCTTGATCCTCCGATCGCAGAATGACATTGTAGTAATGAGGGTCCTGAGGAGGATGCAGGAGAAAAGCGCGCCGAGGAGCACGATTGAACACAAGCACCCAAAGATCATCCTTCAGAGATGCAATATGGGGGTGCGCGCAGTAAGCGAAAGGATCGCGATAGAGAACTTTGTGCTCAACCGTCTCCATCAACTTCATAAGATCAGTCCGCTAATCGAAAACGGGTACAAAGCACATATTGGATGGGTTGTGGGTCTTCACTCCATTCGTGATATGCCACCAAGATCGTCCCATCCTTGAGCTGAACTACACTGGGATAGCCAATGTGTTGGTATAAGCCCGGATTGCGCCAATCCACCCGACCAGCTTTCATCCGCCCGCTGGCTGGATCCATCATCGTCGATGCCGGTTGGTCTGCTTCGTGACGACCGGGAACACCTCCTTCACGGATGACGAACTCATTCTTGACATCCCAAGTTAATCCATCCTCCGAGATCACTCCGCGCACCCCATAGGGTGGACG